>NZ_JAPSIW010000166.1 GCF_031178505.1 Streptomyces sp.
CCTCGACGGTCAGCACGCCACCACGCCCGGTGTAGACACCGGTGGTCGTCCATGATGCGAAGCTCATCCATCCAGACTCACACCGCTCACCCGGATGCGCCACCGACGGGACGGCCCCGGCCGGACGGATGTCCGGCCGGGGCCGTCGTCGCGCCGTACGCCGGGCCGCGCGGGCGACCGCGCGGCCGGGCGTCGCCGGGTCCGGTCAGACGAGGGTCGCGATGGCCTCGTTGAAGGTGGCGGACGGGCGCATCACGGCCGCGGCCTTGGCCGGGTCGGGCTGGTAGTAGCCGCCGATCTCGGCCGGGGAGCCCTGGACCGCGATCAGCTCCTCGACGATCTTGCCCTCGTTGGCGGTGAGGGTCTCGGCGAGCGGGGCGAAGGCCTTGGCCAGCTCCGCGTCCTCGGTCTGCTTGGCCAGCTCCTGGGCCCAGTAGAGCGCCAGGTAGAAGTGGCTGCCGCGGTTGTCGATGCCGCCGAGGCGACGGGTCGGCGACTTGTCCTCGTTGAGGAAGGTGCCGGTGGCGCGGTCCAGGGTGTCGGCGAGAACCTGGGCGCGGGCGTTGCCCGTGGTGGTGGCCAGGTGCTCGAAGGACGCGGCCAGGGCGAAGAACTCGCCGAGGGAGTCCCAGCGGAGGTAGTTCTCCTTGACGAGCTGCTGGACGTGCTTCGGGGCGGAGCCGCCGGCGCCCGTCTCGAAGAGGCCGCCGCCGGCCATCAGCGGGACGACGGAGAGCATCTTGGCGCTGGTGCCCAGCTCCAGGATCGGGAAGAGGTCGGTCAGGTAGTCGCGGAGGACGTTGCCGGTGACCGAGATGGTGTCCTCGCCGCGGCGGAGGCGCTCAAGGGAGAACTTGGTGGCCTCGACCGGGGACAGGATCTTGATCTCCAGGCCCTCGGTGTCGTGCTGCGGCAGGTACTCCTCGACCTTGGCGATGAGCTGCGCGTCGTGGGCGCGGGTCTCGTCCAGCCAGAAGACGGCCGGGGCGCCGGTGGCGCGGGCGCGGGTGACGGCGAGCTTGACCCAGTCCTGGATGGGCAGGTCCTTGGTCTGGCAGGCGCGGAAGATGTCGCCCTCGGCGACCTCCTGCTCCAGGACGGTGTTGCCCGCGGCGTCGACGAGGCGGACGGTGCCGGCCGCGGCGATCTCGAAGGTCTTGTCGTGGGAGCCGTACTCCTCGGCCTTCTGCGCCATGAGGCCGACGTTGGGGACGGAGCCCATGGTCGACGGGTCGAAGGCGCCGTGGGCGCGGCAGTCGTCGATGACGGCCTGGTAGACACCGGAGTAGGAGCTGTCCGGGAGGACGGCGAGGGTGTCGGCCTCCTGGCCGTCCGGGCCCCACATGTGGCCGGAGGTGCGGATCATGGCCGGCATCGAGGCGTCGACGATGACGTCGGACGGCACGTGCAGGTTGGTGATGCCCTTGTCGGAGTCGACCATCGCGAGGGCCGGGCCCTCGGCGAGCTCGGCGTCGAAGGAGGCCTTGATCTCCTCGCCGAGGCCGTTCGGGACGGACTCCAGGCCCTTGAGGACGGTGCCGAGGCCGTCGTTCGGGGACAGGCCGGCGCCGGCGAGGACCTCGCCGTACTTGGCGAAGGTCTTCGGGAAGAAGGCGCGTACGACGTGGCCGAAGACGATCGGGTCGGAGACCTTCATCATCGTGGCCTTGAGGTGCACGGAGAAGAGGACGTCCTCGGCCTTGGCGCGGGCGACCTGCTCCGAGAGGAAGGTGCGCAGGGCGGCGGCGCGCATGACGGAGGCGTCGACGACCTCGCCGGCGAGGACCGGGACGGACTCGCGGAGCACGGTGGTCGTGCCGTCGGCGGCGACGTGCTCGATGCGCAGCGTGCCGTCCTCGGCCATGACCGTGGACTTCTCGGTGGACCGGAAGTCGTCACGGCCCATGGTGGCCACGTTGGTCTTGGACTCGGAGGTCCAGGCACCCATGCGGTGCGGGTGGGTCTTGGCGTAGTTCTTGACCGAGCCGGGGGCGCGGCGGTCCGAGTTGCCCTCGCGCAGGACCGGGTTGACGGCCGAGCCCTTGACCTTGTCGTACCGCGCGCGGACGTCCTTGTCCTGGTCGGTCCGCGGGTCGTCCGGGTAGTCCGGGAGGGCGTAGCCCTGCGCCTGGAGCTCGGCGATCGCCGCCTTGAGCTGCGGGATCGACGCGGAGATGTTGGGCAGCTTGATGATGTTGGCCTCGGGGCGCTTGGCCAGCTCGCCGAGCTCGCCGAGGGCGTCGCCGATGCGCTGCCCCTCCTCCAGGTACTCCGGGAAGAGGGCGATGATGCGGCCCGCGAGGGAGATGTCCCGGGTCTCGACCGTGACGCCGGCCGTCGAGGCATACGCCTGGATCACGGGCAGGAACGAGTACGTCGCCAGGGCAGGCGCCTCGTCAGTGTGGGTGTAGATGATGGTCGAGTCAGTCACCAGGTGCTCCGCTCCACGTCTGCGTATGCGAGATTGCTCGACATCAAGATATCTCGTGATCGCGGTCCTCGGTAAAGGGGCCCACGAGCTCCTCTTCGTCGGGCACGCCCGCGGCCTCCACGAAGGGGCCGCCGAGGCGGTACGAGGCGGGTCCGCCCTCCACGTCCACGTGCCGGAGGACGGCGAGGAGGAGCAGCCCGGCGGCGGCGGTGACCCCGGCGGCGAGGGCCTGGCCGCAGCGGTGGGCCAGGCGCAGCTCGGCCGGGTCGTACGGGGCGGTGGCGGGCAGGCCCAGGGTGTCGCCGAGCAGCAGGAACCCGGCGCCGAGCCCCGCCGCGGCGACGAGCGCGAGGGGCACGGTGACGGCGAGGCCGCGCAGGGCGGTACCACCGCGGCGCGCGGGGCGGACCTTGTTCCGCCGGGCCAGGAGCGCCACCAGGCCGCAGAGGACGGCGAGGGTGACCAGGGCGGCGGCGATGACGTCGCCCGGCCGGTGATGCCCGGCTGCGAGGGTGTACGCGCCGACGGCCACGGCCCACAGGGTGGCGGCGCCGGTCACGGGGGCGCGGAGGCGGTGCGGGACGACGAGGACGAACCCGAAGGCGATGCCCAGGGCGAGCGTGGTCTGCGCGCTGGGGAAGCCGCTCGGCACGAGGGCGCCCGCGACGTCGCCGGGACGCGGGCGGGGCGCGTACCGCTGGAGCAGGCCGGCGACGGCCAGGGCGGTGACGAGGGCGGCCCCGGCGAGGCCGGTGAGGACGTATCGCTTGCGCAGGAGGCCGACGGTGAGGAGGAGAACGGCGCCGGCGACGAGCGAGAGGGTGGTGAACCCGGCGAGGGAGGGGTGCTCGCGGAGGAAGGTGGCGACGGGGGTGTCGGCGCGGCGGCCGGTCACGGCGGCGTCGCCCCAGCGGCGGCCGGTGGCCGTGAGCACCAGGCCCGCGTACACGACGGTGAGGAGCAGGACGGCCCCGAGGCAGGCACGCCGGGTCCGGGTGCGGACGCGGGTGCTGAACGAGCGGGGGGCCTCGCCGGCCACGGCGGCGTACCACCAGGTGGCACCGGTCTCCAGCGGCCTCGGGGAGCCGCCGGCGCGGGGCCTGTCGTAGGAAGCCATGCCCCGATTCGACCCCAGCCGCGCCGTCCGCGCCCGCTGGAGACACCCGAACGACACGCCGGGGCGGCGGGAGGCGGCCCTGCCCGGGCCCGCCGGGAGGCGCGGCGGGCGGCCCCGCTCCCCCGGTCCGCCGGGGGAGACCGCCTCAGGAGGACGCGCGGACCACGAGCTCGGTGGGAAGCATGCGGCGGGGCTGGTCGTCGGGGTCGCCGGGGGCGGCGATCTCCTGGAGGAGGAGGCGGGCCATGGTGCGGCCCATCTCCTCGATGGGCTGGCGGACGCTGGTGAGCGGCGGGTCCATGAGCCGGGCCACGGCGGAGTCGTCGACGCCGACGAGGGCCACGTCGTCGGGGACGCGGCGGCCCGCCTCGCGCAGGACGGCCCGCGCGCCGGCGGCCATGACGTCGGAGGCGGCGAAGACGGCGTCGACGCCGGGGCGCCGCTCCAGGAGTTCCCGCATGGCGCGGCGACCGCCCTCCTCGGTGAAGTCACCGGTGGCGACGAGTCCGTCGTCGGGTGCCAGTCCGGCCTCGGTGAGGCCCTCCCGGTAGCCGTCGAGACGGCAGCGGGCGCCGTACATGTCGAGCGGTCCGGTGATCGTGGCGATCGTCCGGCGGCCGCGCGCCGCGAGGTGGACGACGGCGGCGCGCCCGGCGCCGGTGTTGTCGGAGTCGACGAAGGCGACGCGCTCGTCCTCGGTGCGGCGGCCGTTGAGGACGGCGGGCAGGCCGAGGGCCCTGACCTGGTCGGGCAGCGGGTCGTCGGCGTGCACGGAGACGAGGAGGACGCCGTCGACGCGCTGGGCGGCGAGGTACTGCTCGAACCGCTGGCGCTCCTGCTCGCTGCGGATCAGGGTGAGAAGCAACTGTTTGTCGGCGGCGGCCAGTTCGGCGCTGACACCGCGGATGATGTCGAGGAAGTACGGTTCGGCGAACAGCCGGGCCTCGGTCTCGGGGACCACCAGGGCGACGGCGTCGGTGCGGCTGCCGGCGAGGGCGCGGGCGGCGCGGTTGGGGACGTAGCCGAGCTGTGCGACGGCCTGCTCGACGGCCTTCCTGGCCTGGTCGCTGACCTTGGGCGAGCCGTTGATGACCCGGGACACCGTGCCCCGGCCGACACCCGCCAGGGCCGCGACCTCCTCCAGGGTGGGCCTGCCGGTCCGCCGCCCGCTCACCGCCATGTGCCGCCTCTCCCCTCGGGCCGCCGCCCCGCCTGCGTGTGCGGCGAAACCTATCAGGCGGGGCGGGGCGCTTCGGGGTCGATCAGCCGGCGTCGACGGGGGTGAGCTCCGCCATGGCCGCCCAGCCCTGCTGCGGGGTGTCGACGTGGATGATCTCGGGGGTGGTGGCGATGGCCGGGGCCATCGCGGCCAGACCGGCCGCGAAGTGGGGGGCGGCGACGTGCGCGGCGCCGGCCTCGGCGTCGGCGAATCCCTCCAGGAGCGTGTAGACGCACGGGTCGTCGACGCTCCGGGACCAGTCGTAGAAGAGGTTGCCGGGCTCCTCGCGGGTGGACCGGGTGAAGTCGGCGACCAGGTCGAGCCAGTCGTCGGCACGCTCGGGGCGGACGGTGAAACGTACGGCGATGAAGATCATGTGTCCACGGTGCGCCGGGCCGGCCGCGCGGTGCGGGCCGGACCGCTCAGGATTCCGGCAGGGCCGGAAAGGCGGGGACGGCGCGGGCCAGCGCGGTCCTGATGTGGCCGTGGCGGTGGGCGAAGTCGGCGGTGGGGAGGGAGACGGAGAGGGCGTGCACGATGCCGTCGCCCCGGTCCGGGAGGGCCACCGCGAGGCAGGTGTACGCCGGGTCGGCCTCGCCCATGGAGACCGCGAAGCCCTGTTCGCGCACCCGGCGGGCCTCGGCCTCGAAGCGTTCGGCGCTGGTGATCGTCCGCTCGGTGAAGCGGGCCATGCCGTGCTCGGCGAGGTACCGGCGGCGCAGCGGGCGGGGCAGCGCGGCGAGGAGCGCCTTGCCGTGGGCGGTGGCGTGGGCGCGGGGTTCGGGGCCGGGGGTGAAGGGGTGGGCGGTGTCGGTGACCGGGGCGGTGGTGTCGACGACGGTGATCAGGCCGTCGCGGTAGGCCGTGTGGTACGCCTCCGCGCCGGTGGCCCGGCGGATCCGCCCGAGGAGTTCGCCGGTCCCGGCCGCGAGGCCGTGGTGGTGCTGGTGGGCGCGGTGCAGCGCCGGGACGCGGGGGCCGGGGGCGAAGCCGTCGGAGGTCCTGACGAGGTAGCCGCGGGCGAGCAGCGGTCCGGTGACGTGGTAGACGGTCGACAGGGCGCAGCCGAGCCGCCGGGCCAGGGCCTTCGCGGCGACGGGCCGCCCCGTCTCGGCGACGGCGTCGAGCACGGCGAGGGCGCGTTCGACGGACTGCGGTCCGCCGCTCGGGCGGGGAGGGACGGGCATCGCTCCAGCTTAGGCGGCGGTCGGGGGCGCTTCGCCGGGCCCCTGGCCGGCACGCCCCGGGCCACCGGGGGTGCGGGGGCCGCTCGTGACGACGGCCACCGGAGGGCGCGGGGCCGCCCCGGGCACGCGGATCCCTCACCTCCCGTGGCCCCCTCGCCACCCTCCGTATCAGCGCAGGTCAAACGGGCCTTATGTGCATTAAACACACTTTCGGCGTACGGTCGTGAGGATCCCCCTTGTCCCCGACGCCCGGGAGAGCGTGTGCCCCGCCCCAGGACCGACCGTGCCGCCCAGCCCCCCGAGGGGCGCCGTCCGCGTCTGCGGGCGGTGATGGTCGCGACG
The DNA here is from genome assembly GCF_031178505.1 of Streptomyces sp. Taxonomy (GTDB): domain Bacteria; phylum Actinomycetota; class Actinomycetes; order Streptomycetales; family Streptomycetaceae; genus Streptomyces; species Streptomyces gulbargensis. The sequence goes on from NZ_JAPSIW010000166.1 coordinate 6,297, forward strand.
GGCGTCGTAGCCGTCGCCGCGGGCGGTCTGTACGTGGCGGGGCTCGTGACCACCGGGGACGAGATATCCGCCGGTACCCGGGTCGCCGGCATCGGGATAGGCGGCATGAGCCGCGCCGAGGCGAGCGCCCGGCTCTCCGCAGAGGCACCCGCCTCCTGGACCGCGCCGATCCCGGTCGCGATCGGTGCCAGGACCACCACCGTCGACCCGGCCGCCGCCGGACTGCGGGTGGACACGGACCGGACCGCCGAGCGCGCCGCCGATCCCTCCCGCGACCCGGTGACCGTGATCCGGCGCCTCTTCTCCCCCGACGCGCGCGAGATCCAGCCGGTGTTCGTCCAGGACACCGCGCGCACGAAGGCCGTTCTGGCCGAGCTGGCGAAGCACAACGACCGGAAGGTCCGCGAGGGCTCCGTCGCCTTCCGCGACGGCAAGGCCGTCTCGACCCGGCCGGTGACCGGGCAGAAGCTGGAGACCGACCGCGCCGTCGGCACCCTGCGCGCCGCCTATCCGGCGGCCCCGGGCGCCTCGGCGGTCGCCCTGCCCGTGACGACGACCGAACCGAAGCTGCCGGCCACCGAGATCGCCCACTTCCTCGGCTCGTACGCCAGGCCCGCCGTCTCCGGCCCGGTGACGCTCCTGGTCGACGGGGAGCGGCTGCGGATCTCCGCCGAGACGCTCGCCGACCACCTGTCGGTGAGCTCCGATGACGGCCGGCTGGCCGGCACGCTCGACGCCGAGGGCCTCCTGCGGGATCCGGACGTGGCCCGGCCGCTCGCCGCGATGACCGGCGCCCCGGTGGAGTCGGTGCTCGGCGTGCGGGACGGCAAGGTCGTCGTCGAGAAGGAGGGCCGCCCGGGCCGCGAGGTGACGGCGAAGGCCCTCGGCGACGCCGTGCGCCCGCTGCTCGCGAAGACCGGCGAGGCGGCCCGTACCGGCCCCGTCGCGACCAGGGTCACGCAGCCGGAGCTGACGTCGGCGTCCCTGGCGCGGCTCGGCATCACCGAGGAGATGTCGACCTTCACCGTGAACTTCCCGAGCGCCCCGTACCGGACGAAGAACATCGGCCGGGCCGTCGAGCTGATCAACGGTTCACTGGTGCACCCCGGCGAGGTCTGGAGCTTCAACCGGACCGTCGGCGAGCGCACCGAGGAGAACGGGTTCGTGGACGGCACGATGATCCTGGACGGCCAGTACCGGCAGGCGCCGGGCGGTGGTGTCTCCGCGGTCGCGACGACCGTGTTCAACGCGATGTTCTTCGCCGGGGTGAAGCCGGTCGAGTACGGCGCCCACTCCTTCTACATCGAGCGGTACCCGGCCGGCCGGGAGGCGACCGTCGCCTGGGGTTCCCTGGACCTGAAGTTCCGCAACGACTCCGGCAAGCCCCTCTACATCAAGGCGAGTTCCACCGACTCCTCCCTCACCGTCAGCTTCCTCGGCACGAAGAAGTACGACTCGGTGGAGGCCGTCGCCGGTCCGCGCACCAACCTGACCGAGCCCGCCAAGCGCGAGGGCACCGGCGAGGAGTGCGTGCCGCAGCCGCCGCTGGAGGGCTTCGACATCTCGGTCGACCGGGTGTTCAAGGACGGTGGGGCCGAGGTGAAGCGCGAGAACTTCAAGACGCACTACACCCCGCGGGACGAGGTCGTCTGCAAGTGACCCGCCGGGCGGCGGGTGCCTGACGGGCGGGGGCCGCCGGCGCGCGGAAGGGTGTCTTCCCGTACGGCGCGGGCATCACTGGGGAGCGGCGTGCGGTACCCCCCGGGGGGGACGGTCACGCCGGCCCCGTCCCGCCGCACCCGCCGGAGGCCCCTCATGGTCCCGCGCAGCCCTCGTCCCCGTGACCCTTTCGAGCGCCTCCTCGACGGGGGCGTGCGCGCCGGCGTGTACCCCTGCGCGGCCTGGGCGGTGGGCGACGCCCGCTCCCTCCTGTCGGAGGGGGCCGTCGGCCTCCCCGACCCCGCGCGCCCGGACCTACCGGCGCGCCGGGACACCCTGTTCGACGTGGCGAGCCTCACCAAGATCCTGGCGGTCTGGGCGGTCGTCGGAACGCTGGCCGACGCGGGCGAGCTGGATCTCACCGCCCCGCTCGGGAGCTACTGGCCCGAGGCGGCCGGGCGTCCGGTGGCGGAGGTCTCCGCGTTCCACCTCCTCACCCACACCGCCGGTCTGCCGCTGCGGGCCAACCTGCGGCATCTGTACGGCTCCGACCCGCGGGCCGTCCGGGACGGGGTGCTGTCCGAGCCCCTGCGGCACCGGCCGGGCGCGGCCGTCGCGTACACCGACCGGGCGGCGCTGATCCTCGGCTACCTCGCCGAGCACCTCACCGGCCGGCCGCTCCCCCGGCTCGCCCGGGAGCGGGTGTGGCAGCCCCTGGGCATGACGGAGACCCGGTACGGTCCGCTGCCGCCGGAGACGGCGGAGCGGTGCGCGCCGACGGAGTACGACGAGGAGACCGGTGCCCCTCTCAGGGGCACCGTCCACGACTTCTCGGCGCGGTTGCTCGGCGGTGCCTGCGGGATCGCGGGCGTCTTCACCACCACCGGGGACGTCGGCCGTTTCCTGCGGCAGCTGCTCGACCCGCGTCCGGGGGCCTTCTCCGCCGGATGGACGGCCGCCTCGCTGCGGGTGCGGACGGGTGAACTGCTGCCGCCGCGCGGCCTGTTCTGGCATCCGGCGCCGGGCACGGAGGCGGCGGACGACGTGTGGGCCCACTTCGGTTTCACCGGCACCGCCCTGTGGGTCTCGCCCGCGCGCGGGCGCTGGGCGGTCCTGCTGACGAACCGGCTGTACGTCACCCGTGACCCGGGTCCGCTCTCCCGCCTCCGGGACGCCTTCCGGGCCGGCGCCTTCGCCTGACCCGTACCGCCCGCTCCTTCGCCGTCCGCTCCCGTCGTACCTCCGCCTCTCAGGCCAGGAACACCGGCAGGGCCCGGTGACCGTTGCTGATGAGGGAGGGGCTGCGGCGGAGTTCGCCCGCGGGGACGGCGAGACGGATGCCGGGGAAGCGCGCGAACAGTTCGCGGAGCACGGTGGCCACCTCCAGGCGGGCCAGCGGGGCGCCGAGGCAGAAGTGGACGCCGTGGCCGAAGGCGAGGTGGTCCTTGCCCGCGCGGGTGACGTCGAAGGCGTCGGCGGTGGGGCCGTGCCAGTCGGGGTGCCGGTTGGCCGCGGCGTACGAGGCGAGGATGGCCTCGCCCTTGGCGATGACCCGGCCGTCGGGGAGCGGGACGTCGGCGACCGCGTAGCGCAGCGGCAGGTGCCGGACGGCCGGCTCGTGGCGCAGGGTCTCCTCCACCACGTCCTGCCAGCCGGCCCTGCCCGCGCGGACGTGGCCGAGCTGTTCGGGGTGGGTGAGGAGGGCGGTCACGGCCTGGTCGATGACGTTGACGGTGGTCTCGTAACCGGCGGCGATCATGAGGAGCAGCGTGTCGCGGAGCTCGTCCTCGGTGAGGGCGGATCCGTCGCCCTCCTCGTCGCGGGTGGCGATGAGGAAGGAGGTCATGTCGTCGCCGGGGCGGACCCGCTTCTCCGCGATGAACTCGTTCAGGAGGGCGTACAGGCGCGCGGTGTTGGCGGCGGCCTCCTCGGCGCCGAGGCGGGTGTCGAAGATGCCGTCGACGACGGCACGGAATCCGGCGTTCCGGGAGGCGGGCACGCCGAGGAGCCGGCCGATGACGGTGATGGGCAGCGGGTGGGCGAGCCGTTCGCGCAGGTCGACGACGGTGCCGGGCGGTTCCGCGGCGAGGCCGTCGAGGAGGTCGGCGACGACGGCCTCGACGCCCGGGCGGAGGGCGGCGACGCGGCGGGCGCCGAAGGCGGGGCCGACGATCCGGCGCAGGCGGGCGTGATCGGTGCCGTAGGCGGTGAACATGTTCCGGGCGTCGACCCAGAGGGCGAGCGGCCACCCCGGCACGACCCGGTCGAAGTCGGCCCAGTGGCGCCGCCCGTCCTTGGAGACGTCGGGGCTGGTGAGCAGCCGCTTGAGGAGGGCGGGGTCGGAGACGGACCAGGCCCGTACGCCGAGGACGTCGACCGGGGTCGCGGGGCCGCGCTCGCGGAGCAGGGCGTGTTCCGCGTCGGGGTCGGTTCCGTTCGGGTCGAGCACGATCGGGCGGTCGGGCGGGGTCACGGCGATTCCCTTCGGTCGGCTACGCCTCCTCAGCGTGGGGGCCGGCCGGCCGCGGCGACAGATCGCATTGCGGCCGTCCTGGCCGGAATTCACCCCGGGAGTGATCCGCCGCACGTGGGTTCGGGACCCCTTGATGGAGCAGGACGGGCGGGGGTTACCATATGAGCGCCGCCTAGCTCGAAAGATAAACTTGTGACTGTCAATGATGACTCGTTCACCAGCTGGAAGAACCGCGAGGAGATCGCGGAGTCGATGATCCCGATCATCGGGAAGCTGCACCGGGAGCGGGACGTGACCGTCCTGGTCCACAGCCGCTCCCTGGTGAACAAGTCGGTGGTCAGCATTCTCAAGACCCACCGCTTCGCTCGCCAGATAGCCGGCGAGGAGCTCTCGGTCACCGAGACCCTGCCGTTCCTCGAGGCGCTCACCACTCTCGACCTCGGCCCTTCCCAGATCGACATCGGCATGCTCGCCGCG
>NZ_JAPSIW010000856.1 GCF_031178505.1 Streptomyces sp.
ACCCGCTCCGCCCGGTCCCGCAGCACCGGCACCAGCGAGCCCGCCGCCGCGTCCGGCCGGCGCTCCCGCACCACGACATGGGCCGCCAGGTCACGGGTCAGCCAGCCTTCGCAGAGCGTGGGGGCGTCCGGACCGGCCGCCTCCAACAGGTCGGCGAGCAGAAGTCGTTCACGTGTGGCATGGGTCGACATGCCCGCCAGCGTACGACCGCCGCGCCCCGTCCGCCCAGTGGACACCGTCCCGGACCCCCCTTCCCGCCACGGCACAATGGCGCCATGAGCAGCAATCTCGACCCGGCCGTGGCCGCCCGGCTCAAGCGCAGCCCCGACGGACTCCTCCCCGCCATCGCCCAGCAGTACGACACCGGCGAGGTGCTGATGCTCGGCTGGATGGACGACGAGGCCCTCCACCGCACCCTCACCACCGGCCGCTGCACCTACTGGTCGCGCAGCCGCCAGGAGTACTGGGTCAAGGGCGACACCTCCGGCCACGTCCAGCACGTCAAGGCCGTCGCGCTGGACTGCGACGCCGACACGATCCTCGTCAAGGTCGACCAGATCGGCGCCGCCTGCCACACCGGCACGCGCACCTGCTTCGACACCGACGTGCTCCTCGCGGCCGAGTAGGGTCTGGCGCCATGGATCTCGACACCTTCCGCAAGCTGGCGGCCGACCGCCGCGTCATCCCCGTCAGCCGCAGGCTCCTCGCGGACGGCGACACCCCGGTCGGGCTCTACCGCAAGCTCGCCGCCGAACGCCCCGGCACCTTCCTCCTCGAATCCGCGGAGAACGGCCGCAGCTGGTCCCGCTACTCCTTCATCGGGGTCCGCAGCGACGCCACCCTCACGGTGAAGGACGGCGAGGCCCACTGGCTCGGCACCCCGCCCGTCGGCGTCCCCGTCGACGGCGACCCCCTCCAGGCCCTGCGTGCCACCGTCGAGACCCTGCACACGCCGCGCGACCTCGCGAGCGGCATGCCCCCGTTCACCGGCGGCATGGTCGGCTACCTCGGCTACGACATCGTGCGCCGCCTGGAGCGCATCGGCGAGCACGCCCGCGACGACCTGGAGCTCCCCGAGCTCACCATGCTCCTCACCAGCGACCTCGCCGTCCTGGACCACTGGGACGGCACGGTCCTGCTGATCGCCAACGCGATCAACCACAACGACCTGGAGACCGGCGTCGACGAGGCGTACGCCCACGCCGTCGCCCGCCTGGACGCGATGGAGGCCGACCTGGCCCGTCCCGTCGCGAGCACCCCCGCCACCCTGCCCGCCTCCGAGCTGCCGGAGGTCTCGGCCCTCTGGGGCGGCCCGGCCTACCAGGAGGCCGTCGAGGACATCAAGGAGCGCATCCGGGCCGGCGAGGCCTTCCAGGTGGTGCCCTCCCAGCGCTTCGAGACCCCCTGCACCGCCTCCGCCCTGGACGTCTACCGGGTCCTGCGGGCCACCAACCCGTCCCCGTACATGTACCTCTTCCGCTTCGAGAACGGCTTCGACGTCGTGGGCTCCAGCCCCGAGGCCCTGGTGAAGGTCGAGGACGGGCAGGCGATGCTCCACCCCATCGCCGGCACCCGCCACCGCGGCGCCACCCCGCAGGAGGACCACGACCTCGCCGAGGAGCTGCTCGCCGACCCCAAGGAGCGCGCCGAGCACCTCATGCTGGTCGACCTCGGCCGCAACGACCTCGGCCGGGTCTGCGAGCCCGGCTCCGTCGAGGTCGTCGACTTCATGTCGATCGAGCGCTACTCCCACGTCATGCACATCGTGTCCACGGTGACCGGCCGGGTCGCCGAGGGCAGGACCGCCTTCGACGTGCTCACCGCCTGCTTCCCGGCCGGCACGCTCTCCGGGGCGCCCAAGCCCCGCGCGATGCAGATCATCGAGGAGCTGGAGCCCTCCCGGCGCGGTCTGTACGGCGGGTGCGTCGGCTACCTGGACTTCGCCGGCGACTCCGACACCGCCATCGCCATCCGTACCGCCCTGCTGCGCGGCGGCACGGCATACGTGCAGGCGGGAGCCGGTGTGGTCGCCGACTCCGACCCGCTCGCCGAGGACAACGAGTGCCGCAACAAGGCCGCCGCCGTCCTCCGTGCCGTCCACACCGCCAACCGGATGACCACCACCGGCTGAACCGGCCGGGAGGGACGTAAGGGATAGTGGGGTACGTGAGTGCTGTACCCGTACCCCAGCCCCGAGCCGCCCGCGCGGCCGTCACCCCCGGCGGCAGCAGGCGCAGCCTGGCCGCCGCCCTCCTCCTCGGCGCCCTCGGAGCCACCGTCGTACTGCTCTCCTCGGGCCAGATCTGGGCGGAGGGCACGGCGTCCGTCGGCGGCGGCACCGTCCCCGTGGAGGCCCAGGGCGGCACCGTCACCGGCGTCCCCACCGCCCTCGCCATCGTCGGCCTCGCCGCGCTGGTCGCCGTCTTCGCCGTCCGCCGCGCCGGCCGCACCCTGGTCGCCGCGCTCCTCGCGCTGAGCGGCGCCGGCGCCGCCCTGTCGGCGGTCCTCGGCGCCTCCGACCGCGCCGCCCTCGACGCCGAGGCCGCCCGCATCAGCGGCGACACCGCCGCCGCCGTGGCCGGCCTCACCCACACCGCCTGGCCGTACGTCACCGCCGGCGGCGCCGTCCTCATCCTGCTCGCCGGGATCGTCGCGCTGCGCTTCGGCACCAGCTGGCCGGCGATGGGCGGCCGGTACGAGCGGGCCGCCGGACCCCGCGCCGCCCGCACGGCGCGCCCGGCCGACC
>NZ_JAPSIW010000167.1 GCF_031178505.1 Streptomyces sp.
TCACCGCCGCCTCCGCGGCGGCCGGGGCGGGAGCGGTCCTCGCGCTCGCCCTGACGGCCGCGGCGGCGCTGCGCCGCCGCGCCCGCGCGGAGGGCTGAGCGGGCGGCGGGCGGACCGCCCCGCACTCCGGGCCCGGGGCCCCCACCCCCGGGCCCGGACCGTGCCCCCGGCCCCCGCCGGGGGCGCTCCCGGCGGAGGCCGGGCTGTCGGTGGCCGCCAGTAGGGTGGGGAGCATGGCAGACCCCTCCAGCTACCGCCCCAAGCCGGGTCAGATCCCCGACTCGCCGGGGGTCTACAAGTTCCGTGACGAGCACCGCCGGGTGATCTACGTCGGCAAGGCGAAGTCCCTGCGCCAGCGGCTCGCGAACTACTTCCAGCCGCTCGCGAGCCTGCACCCGCGGACGGCCACGATGGTCACCACGGCCGCCTCCGTGGAGTGGACCGTGGTCTCCACCGAGGTCGAGGCGCTGCAGCTGGAGTACTCCTGGATCAAGGAGTTCGACCCCCGGTTCAACGTCAAGTACCGGGACGACAAGTCCTACCCCTACCTCGCGGTCACGCTGAACGAGGAGTTCCCCCGCGTCCAGGTCATGCGCGGCCACAAGAAGAAGGGCGTGCGCTACTTCGGGCCGTACGCGCACGCCTGGGCCATCCGCGAGACCGTCGACCTGATGCTCCGCGTCTTCCCCGTCCGCACCTGCTCGGCCGGCGTCTTCCGCAACGCGGCCTCGGCCGGCCGTCCCTGCCTCCTCGGCTACATCGGCAAGTGTTCGGCGCCCTGCGTCGGCCGTGTCTCCCCCGGGGAGCACCGCGAACTGGCCGAGGAGTTCTGCGACTTCATGGCCGGCCGCACGGGCACGTACCTGCGCCGCCTGGAGAAGATGATGACGGCGGCGGCCGAGGACATGGAGTACGAGAGGGCCGCCCGGCTCCGCGACGACCTGCAGGCCCTGCGCCGGGCCATGGAGAAGAACGCGGTCGTCCTCGCCGACGCCACCGACGCCGACCTCATCGCCCTCGCCGAGGACGAGCTGGAGGCCGCCGTCCAGATCTTCCACGTCCGCGGCGGCCGCGTCCGCGGCCAGCGCGGCTGGGTCACCGACAAGGTCGAGGCCGTCGACACGGCCGGGCTCGTCGAGCACGCGCTCCAGCAGCTGTACGGCGAGGAGAGCGGCGACGCGGTCCCCAAGGAGGTCCTGGTCCCCGCGCTCCCCGACGACGCCGAGGCGCTCTCCGCCTGGCTCGCCGGCCGCCGGGGCTCCGGCGTGTCGCTGCGCGTACCGCAGCGCGGCGACAAGAAGGCCCTGATGGAGACGGTCGCGCGCAACGCGCAGCAGGCCCTCGTCCTGCACAAGACCAAGCGCGCCAGCGACCTCACCACCCGCTCGCGGGCCCTGGAGGAGATCGCCGACGCCCTGGGCCTGGACTCCGCCCCGCTCAGGATCGAGTGCTTCGACGTCTCCCACCTCCAGGGCGAGGACGTGGTGGCGTCCATGGTCGTCTTCGAGGACGGACTGCCCCGCAAGAGCGAGTACCGCCGCTTCCAGATCAAGGGCTTCGAGGGACAGGACGACGTCCGGTCCATGTACGAGGTGATCGGCCGCCGCTTCAAGCGCTACCTGGCCGAGAAGGAGCGGACCGGCGAGTGGGACCTCCCGGTGGACGGGGAGGTCCCGGCCGTCCCCGAGGGCCGCGAGGACGACGGCCGCCCCAAGCGCTTCGCGTACCCGCCGCAGCTCGTGGTGGTCGACGGCGGGCAGCCGCAGGTCGCCGCCGCCCGGCGGGCCATGGACGAGCTCGGCATCGACGACGTGGCCGTCTGCGGCCTCGCCAAGCGCCTGGAGGAGGTGTGGCTCCCCGGCGAGGACGACCCGGTGGTGCTGCCCCGCTCCAGCGAGGGCCTCTACCTCCTGCAGCGCGTGCGTGACACTGCTCACGACTTCGCCATCCGCTACCAGCGGTCCAAGCGGACCAAACGCATCCGGACCAGCCCCCTCGACGACGTCCCCGGCCTCGGTGCCACCCGGAAACAGGCCCTGATCAAGCATTTCGGCTCGGTGAAGCGGCTCCGGCAGGCGACAATCGAGCAGATCTGCGCGGTTCCCGGCATGGGCAGGAAGACCGCGGAGGCGGTCGCCGTGGCCCTCGCCCGGACGGCCCCGGCCGCACCCGCCGTGAACACGGCGACAGGAGAGATCATGGAAGACGACGGGGGCACCACCGCATGACCGAGCACGACGAGCAGCACCCCACGCACGGCGGGCACGACCGAGAAGACGGAGCAGGACACGTGAGTACGGGCACGAAGGAGACCCCCGGTGACAACGGCGCCGAGGCGGCCATTCCCGAGCTGGTGATCATCTCCGGCATGTCCGGGGCCGGCCGGTCCACCGCGGCCAAGTGCCTGGAGGATCTCGGCTGGTTCGTCGTGGACAACCTGCCGCCCGCGCTGATCCCCACCATGGTGGAGCTCGGCGCCCGCTCCCAGGGCAACGTCGCCCGCATCGCCGTCGTCGTCGACGTCCGCGGCCGGCAGTTCTTCGACAACCTCCGCGAGTCCCTCGCCGACCTGGACGCCAAGCAGGTCACCCGCCGGATCGTCTTCCTGGAGTCCTCCGACGAGGCCCTCGTCCGGCGCTTCGAGTCCGTCCGCAGGCCGCACCCCCTCCAGGGCGACGGCCGCATCACCGACGGCATCGCCGCCGAGCGCGACCTGCTGCGCGAGCTGCGGGGCGACGCCGACCTGGTGATCGACACCTCCAGCCTCAACGTGCACGAGCTGCGCGCCAAGATGGACGCCCAGTTCGCCGGCGACGAGGAGCCGGAGCTGCGGGCCACCGTCATGTCCTTCGGCTTCAAGTACGGCCTGCCGGTCGACGCCGACCTCGTGGTCGACATGCGCTTCCTGCCCAACCCCCACTGGGTCCCCGAGCTGCGGCCCTTCACCGGCCTCAACGAGGAGGTCGCGAACTACGTCTACAACCAGCCCGGTGCCAAGGAGTTCCTGGACCGCTACACCGAGCTGCTCCAGCTGATCGCCGCCGGCTACCGCCGCGAGGGCAAGCGGTACGTGACCGTGGCCGTCGGCTGCACGGGCGGCAAGCACCGCTCCGTGGCCACCGCCGAGCGCCTCGCCGCCCGCCTCGCCGCCGAAGGGGTCGAGACCGTCGTCGTGCACCGGGACATGGGGCGCGAGTGAAGCCGTACCGTCGGCGCACGTCCACCCTCACGGTGCGGCGTACGCTCCGCAGGCGCGGGGCCCAGCCCAAGGTCGTCGCGCTGGGCGGCGGCATGGGCCTGTCGGCCTCCCTCGCCGCGCTGCGCCGGATCACCGGCGACCTCACCGCCGTCGTCACCGTCGCCGACGACGGCGGCTCCAGCGGCCGGCTCCGCCAGGAGCTGGGCGTCCTGCCCCCGGGTGACCTGCGCAAGGCGCTCGCCGCGCTCTGCGGCGACGACGACTGGGGCCAGACCTGGGCCCGGGTCATCCAGCACCGCTTCCGCTCCAAGGGCGAGATGGGCGGCCACGCCGTCGGCAACCTGCTGATCGTCGCCCTCTGGGAGCAGCTCGGCGGCGACCCCGTGCAGGCCCTCGACCTGGTGGGGCGCCTGCTCGGCGCCCAGGGCCGGGTGCTGCCGATGTCCGCCGTCCCCCTGGAGCTCCAGGCCCTGGTACGGGGCCACGACCCGGCCCGCCCGGACGACGTCGACGTGGTCCGGGGCCAGGCGACGGTGGCGCTCACCCCCGGCGAGGTGCAGTCCGTGCACCTGGTCCCGCACGACCCGCCCGCCGTCCCCGAGGCCGTCGCCGCCGTCCTGGACGCCGACTGGGTGGTCCTCGGTCCCGGCTCGTGGTTCTCCTCGGTGATCCCGCACCTCCTGGTGCCCGAACTGCTCGACGCGCTGGTCGAGACGAAGGCCCGGAAGGTGCTCTCCCTCAACCTGGCGCCGCAGCCCGGAGAAACCGAGGGGTTCTCCCCGCAGCGTCATTTGGAGGTTTTGGGACGACACGCCCCTAAACTCGCCCTGGACGTGGTGCTGGCCGACGAGGCCGCCGTGCCCGACGTGTCAGCGAGGGAACCCCTGGTCGACGCCGCCAAGCGGCTCGGCGCCGCGGTCGAGCTGGCGCCGGTGGCCAGGGCCGACGGTGCTCCGAAGCACGACCCGGAGCGGTTGGCCGCCGCGTACGACCGTATTTTTCGGATGCATGGAAGGATCGGCCCATGGCGATGACGGCAGCGGTGAAGGACGAGATCTCCCGGCTCCCCGTCACCCGGACCTGCTGCAGGAAGGCAGAGGTCTCGTCGATCCTGCGGTTCGCGGGCGGGCTGCACCTGGTGAGCGGGCGCATCGTGATCGAGGCGGAGCTGGACACGGCCATGGCCGCCCGCCGGCTCAAGCGGGACATCATGGAGATCTTCGGCCACAGCTCGGAGCTGATCGTGATGGCTCCCGGCGGACTGCGCCGCGGCTCCCGCTTCGTCGTACGGGTGGTGGCGGGCGGCGACCAGCTGGCCCGCCAGACCGGCCTGGTCGACGGCCGCGGCCGCCCCATCCGCGGCCTGCCCCCGCAGGTCGTCTCCGGGGCCACCTGTGACGCCGAGGCCGCCTGGCGCGGTGCCTTCCTGGCCCACGGCTCGCTCACCGAGCCCGGCAGGTCCTCCTCCCTGGAGGTCACCTGCCCCGGCCCCGAGGCCGCCCTCGCCCTGGTCGGCGCGGCCCGCCGGCTCTCCATCGCCGCCAAGGCCCGTGAGGTACGGGGCGTGGACCGGGTCGTCGTCCGCGACGGCGACGCCATCGGCGCCCTGCTGACCAGGCTCGGCGCGCACGAGTCGGTGCTCGCCTGGGAGGAGCGGCGGATGCGGCGCGAGGTCCGCGCCACCGCCAACCGGCTGGCCAACTTCGACGACGCCAACCTGCGCCGCTCGGCCCGCGCCGCGGTCGCCGCCGGAGCCCGGGTGCAGCGCGCCCTGGAGATCCTCGGCGAGGAGGTGCCCGAGCACCTCGCCGCCGCCGGCCGGCTCCGCATGGAGCACAAGCAGGCTTCCCTGGAGGAGCTGGGCGCCCTCGCCGACCCGCCGCTGACCAAGGACGCCGTCGCCGGCCGCATCCGCCGGCTGCTCGCCATGGCCGACAAGCGGGCCCAGGATCTCGGCATCCCCGGGACCGAGTCCAACCTCACCGAGGAGCTGGACGACAGCCTCGTCGGCTGACCGTACGGAACCCTCCGGTCCGCCCTGCCGGTGCCCTTCTCCGGGCACCGGCAGTCGTGTGAACGGCCCGCGAGGCACCCTTGACACCACTCCGGGTCCCCAGAAGCCTGGCGTCCGTTCACCTTCGTGACGGACCACAGCAAGGGGGGCTCATGGGACGCAGAGCGAGATCCATCCTCGCCGCGGCTTCACTGCTGATCGCCGGAGTGACGGCGGCACCCGCCGCCGGAGCACAGCCGAAGGACCCGGAGGGCGGCGACACCCTCTCCGTCTGGCGCGCCGAGGTCACCCAGGAGCAGGTGCCCCTGCTCCTGGAGGCCGGGACCGACGCCCACGAACTGACCGAGCAGGTGCCCGACCGGGGCACCGCCACCCTCGAGCTCCACCTCACCGGCGACCAGGCCGGGCAGCTGCGCGCCCGGGGCGTCGCGCTCACCGAGCACATCCCGCCCGCGGGGGCCGAGCGGCGTGCCGCCGCCGCCGGGGACGGCGTCTTCCGCCCGTACAGCGGACCCGGCGGCCTCAAGCAGGAGATCCTGGACACCGCCCGCGCCCGTCCGGACCTCACGAAGGTCGTCTCCCTCGGCCGGACCGTCCAAGGCCAGGACATCCTCGCCGTCAAGGTCACCAAGGGCGCCCCGCGCGCCAAGGACGGCTCACGGCCCGCCACGCTCTACCTCTCCAACCAGCACGCCCGCGAGTGGATCACGCCCGAGATGACCCGGCGGCTGCTCCACCACTACCTCGACCACTACGGCCGGGACCCGCGGATCACCCGCATCGTCGACTCCACCGAACTGTGGTTCGTCCTCTCCGCCAATCCGGACGGCTACGACTTCACCCACGCCGACCCGGCCAACCGGCAGTGGCGCAAGAACCTCCGCGACAACGACGGCGACGGCCGGATCGCCCCGGGCGACGGCGTCGACCTCAACCGCAACTTCGCCTACAAGTGGGGTTACGACAACGAGGGTTCGTCCCCCGACCCGGCCGACGAGACCTACCGCGGCCCCGGCCCCATGTCGGAGCCCGAGACCCGCGCCCTCGACGCCTTCCAGAAGCGCATCGGCTTCTCGTACGGCATCAACTACCACTCCGCCGCGCAGCTCCTGCTGTACGGCGTCGGCTGGCAGGTCGCCACCGACACGCCCGACGACACCGCCCTCAAGGCGCTCGCGGGCACCCCGCAGAACCCGGCCGTGCCCGGCTACCGGCCCCAGGTCTCCTCCGAGCTGTACATCACCAACGGCGAGGCGGACGGCCACGCCGCCAACGTCAACGGCATGCAGATGTTCACCCCGGAGATGTCGACCTGCGCCACCGCCTCCCGGGCCGATCCGAACGACGCCTGGGAACCGGCCGACTGCGCCTCCGTCTTCACCTTCCCCGACGACGAGAAGCTGATCCAGGCCGAGTTCGCCAAGAACGTCCCCTTCGCGCTGGCCGTCGCCGAGTCCGCGGCCCGCCCCGACCGGCCGGTCTCCCCGGTCGGCGCCGAGGCCCCCGACTTCACCCCCGACACCTTCACCACCTCCTACGCGGGCGGCGGGGACCAGGAGGTCGCCGTCACCGCGCGCAAGAGCCTGCGCGGCAAGACCCTCACCTACCGGATCAACGGCGGGCGCGCCCGCAGCGTCCCGCTGGAGGCCTGGGAGGGCGGCGAGACCTTCGGCGGCGAGGACAACCTGTACTTCGACCAGTACCGGGCCGCCGTGCGCGGTGCCCGGCCCGGAGACACCGTGGAGGTGCGGTTCACCGCCCGCACGGGCCAGGGGCGGGCGACCGCCTCCGCCCCGTTCACGTACACCGTCGCCGAGCGGCCCCGCGGTGACGTCCTCGTCCTCGCCGAGGAGGGCGGCACCGCCGCCGCACGGCACACCGGCACGTACGTGAAGGCGCTCGCCGCCACCGGCCGCCGCGCCGCCGTCTGGGACGTCGCCACCCAGGGCACCCCGCACGCCCTCGGTGTCCTGTCCCACTTCCGCACCGTCGTCTGGTACACCGGCGCGGAGCGCCCCTCCGGCCCCGTGCAGCTCGCCGTCCGCGCCTATCTCAACGAGGGCGGCAAGCTGGTCAACGCCGGCGAGAAGTCCGGCGGGCCCACCCGGGTCGGCCGCGCCGAGACCGACGACTTCGCCCAGTACTACCTCGGCGCCCACCGCCGGGCGGGCCTGAACGGCCCGGCCTCCTTCGCCGGAAGCGGCCGCCTCGGCGGCGCCGGAGCGGCCCTCGGCCCCGCCGGGGACAACCCGCCGGACGACGCCGGGGCGTACACGGTCACCTCCGACACCCTCGACCCGAGGACCTTCCCGCAGTTCGCGAGCAGCGCCGCCGCCGGCGGCTACCCCGGCGTCCGCACCCCCTTCGAGCCCGCCGAGGGCACCTCCTTCGCGGCACTCACCCACGCCGACGACACCTGGGCCCGGCTCACCAGGACCGTCGACCTGACCGGGGTCGCCGCGGCGGCCGCGCCGCGCCTGGACTTCCAGATCAGTCACGACACCGAGCCCGGCTACGACCACCTGGTGGTCGAGGCCCGCACCGCCGGCCAGGACGACTGGACGACCCTGCCCGACCGCAACGGCGGGACCTCCGCCGAGCCCCCGGCCGACTGCGGCGAGGGCTACTACGTGCGCGGCCACCCCTTCCTCGCCCACTACCTCACCGTCGGCGCCGACGACTGCGCGGCCACCGGCACCTCCGGTGCCTGGCACGCCTTCACCGGGCCCTCCAACGGCTGGCGGCAGGCCTCCGTCGACCTGAGCGCCTGGGCCGGCAGGAAGGTCGAGCTGTCCTTCTCGTACGTCTCCGACCCGGGCACCGGCGGGACCGGCGCCTTCGTGGACGACGTCCGCCTGGTCACCGGTGCCGCGAGCGAGACCGAGGGCTTCGAGACCTCGCTCGGCGCGTGGTCCGTCCCGGGCGCTCCGGCGGGCAGCCCGGGCAACGCCTCGGACTGGAAGCGTTCACCTGCGCTGTTCCGCTCGCACGCCGCGGTCACCACCCACGACACCGTCCTGCTCGGCTTCGGGCTCGAACACGTGGCGGACCCGGGGGAGCGCGGACGGCTCCTCGGCCGTGCCCTCACGGCTCTGCGGCGCTGACGGAGAGTAGTCGGGACAAAGGTCCCAAGACGGCCCGTACCCGCCGGTAGGTACGGGCCGTGGGCCCCCCTTCCTCACGTTCCGGGCTCGCCGGAACGCGCTCGATGTCACCCGGCGGCTCCCGGAGAGGTAGGGTCGTAAGCGGTCGGGGACATCCCAAAAAAACAAAAATTCTCGCCGGCGCCGAGTGCACCGGCGTACCTAACGAGGAGATCGGTTCGTGACGATCCGCGTAGGCATCAACGGCTTTGGCCGCATCGGCCGGAACTATTTCCGAGCGCTCCTTGAGCAGGGTGCTGACATCGAGGTCGTGGCCGTCAACGACCTGGGTGACACCGCGACCACGGCCCACCTGCTGAAGTACGACACCATCCTGGGCCGCCTCAAGGCGGAGGTCACCCACACCGCCGACACCATCACGGTCGACGGCCACACCATCAAGGTCCTGTCCGAGCGCAACCCCGCCGACATCCCCTGGGGCGAGCTGGGCGTCGACATCGTCATCGAGTCGACCGGCATCTTCACCAAGCGCGAGGACGCCGCCAAGCACCTCGCCGGCGGCGCCAAGAAGGTCCTCATCTCGGCTCCGGCCAAGGACGAGGACATCACCATCGTCATGGGCGTCAACCAGGACAAGTACGACCCGGCGAACCACGACGTCATCTCCAACGCGTCCTGCACCACCAACTGTGTCGCGCCGATGGCCAAGGTCCTCGACGAGAACTTCGGCATCGTCAAGGGCCTGATGACCACGGTCCACGCGTACACCAACGACCAGCGCATCCTGGACTTCCCGCACAAGGACCTGCGCCGCGCCCGCGCCGCCGCGGAGAACATCATCCCGACCACGACGGGCGCCGCCAAGGCCACCGCCCTGGTCCTCCCGCAGCTCAAGGGCAAGCTGGACGGCATCGCCATGCGCGTCCCGGTCCCGACCGGATCCGCCACCGACCTGGTCGTCACCCTCGACCGCGAGGTCACCAAGGACGAGGTCAACGCCGCCTTCAAGAAGGCGGCCGAGGACGGCCCGCTCAAGGGCATCCTCTTCTACACCGAGGACCCGATCGTCTCCTCGGACATCGTCAGCGACCCGGCGTCCTGCACCTTCGACGCCTCCCTGACGATGGTCCAGGAGGGCAACTCGGTCAAGATCCTCGGCTGGTACGACAACGAGTGGGGCTACTCCAACCGTCTCGTCGACCTCACCGTCTTCGTCGGCGGCCGGCTCTAAGCTCTAGGGTTCAGGGCAGGCTTTCGATGTGAGCAGGGCTCGGGCAGCGCAACGCCGCGCTGTGCGAGCCCTGTCTCGTGTGCTCCACCGCGTACCAAGGAGTCTGTGAACAGATGAAGACGATCGACGAGCTTCTCGCCGAAGGCGTCTCCGGCAAGCGGGTGTTCGTCCGCGCCGACCTCAACGTGCCGCTCGACGGCACCACCATCACCGACGACGGCCGTATCCGCGCCGTCGTGCCCACGGTCAAGGCGCTGGCCGAGGCCGGCGCCCGCGTCGTGGTCGCCTCGCACCTGGGCCGCCCCAAGGGCGCCCCGGACCCGGCGTTCTCCCTCGCACCGGCCGCCGCGCGCCTCGGCGAGCTGCTCGGCGCCGACGTCGCCTTCGCGACCGACACCGTCGGCGAGTCCGCCCGGGCCACCGTCGCCGGCCTCTCGGACGGCCGGGTGGCCGTCATCGAGAACCTGCGCTTCAACGCCGGTGAGACCTCGAAGGACGACGCCGAGCGCGGCGCCTTCGCCGACGAGCTGGCCGCCCTCGCCGACCTCTACGTCGGCGACGGCTTCGGCGCCGTGCACCGCAAGCACGCCTCGGTCTACGACCTCCCGGCGCGCCTCCCGCACGCCGCCGGCTCCCTCATCGCCACCGAGGTCGGCGTCCTGAAGAAGCTCACCGAGGACGTGAAGCGGCCGTACGTGGTCGTCCTCGGCGGCGCGAAGGTCTCCGACAAGCTCGGGGTCATCGACCACCTCCTGGAGAAGGCCGACCGCATCCTCATCGGCGGCGGCATGGCCTACACCTTCCTCAAGGCCCAGGGCCACGAGGTCGGCATCTCCCTGCTCCAGGAGGACCAGATCCCGGCCGTCCGGGACTACCTGGCGCGCGCCGAGCAGCGCGGCGTGGAGTTCGTCCTCCCCGTCGACGTGCTGGTCTCGCCCGAGTTCCCCGACCTGAAGACCAAGGCCCCGGCCAACCCGACCACCGTCGCCGCGGACGCCATCCCCGCGACGGAGGAGGGCCTGGACATCGGTCCTCAGACCCGTAAGCTCTACGCCTCGAAGCTCGCCGACGCGGCCACCGTCTTCTGGAACGGTCCCATGGGCGTCTTCGAGCACCCCGACTACGCCGAGGGCACCAAGGCCGTCGCCCAGGCGCTCGCCGACTCCCCGGCGTTCACCGTGGTCGGCGGCGGCGACTCCGCTGCGGCCGTCCGCACCCTGGGCTTCGACGAGAAGGCATTCGGCCACATTTCGACCGGCGGCGGCGCCTCCCTCGAATACCTCGAGGGCAAGACGCTTCCCGGCCTCGCCGCACTGGAGGACTGACCCC
>NZ_JAPSIW010000168.1 GCF_031178505.1 Streptomyces sp.
CGCAGCGCCGCGCCGGCGGGGGAGTCCGGGTCCGACAGGACGACCGGCTTGCCCTCGTCGCCGCCCTCGCGCAGCCGCACGTCGATCGGGATGGAGCCGAGCACGGGAACGGTGGCGCCCGTGGTCCTCGTCAGGCCGTCCGCGACCTTCTGGCCGCCGCCCGTGCCGAACACGTCGACCATCTCGTCGCAGTGCGGGCACGGCAGACCCGACATGTTCTCCACCACGCCGACGATCTTCTGGTGCGTCTGCACCGCGATCGAACCGGCCCGCTCGGCCACCTCGGCCGCCGCCTGCTGGGGGGTGGTGACGACGAGGATCTCCGCGTTCGGCACCAGCTGCGCGACCGAGATCGCGATGTCACCGGTGCCCGGCGGCAGGTCGAGCAGGAGGACGTCCAGGTCGCCCCAGTACACGTCCGCGAGGAACTGCTGGAGCGCGCGGTGCAGCATCGGGCCGCGCCAGACGACGGGCGCGTTGCCCGGGGTGAACATGCCGATGGAGATGACCTTCACGCCGTTCGCCGACGGCGGCATGATCATGTTCTCGACCTGGGTGGGACGGCCGTCCGCGCCCAGCATCCGCGGCACGCTGTGGCCGTAGATGTCGGCGTCGACCACACCGACCTTCAGACCGTCGGCGGCCATCGCCGCCGCCAGGTTCACGGTCACGGAGGACTTGCCGACGCCGCCCTTTCCGGAGGCGACCGCGTACACCCGGGTCAGCGAACCCGGCTTCGCGAACGGCACCTCCCGCTCCGCCGTCGTCCCGCGCAGCGCCGCCGCCAGCTCCTTGCGCTGCTCGTCGCTCATCACGTCCAGCGAGACGTCCACACCGGTGACGCCCTCGACCCGCGACACGGCCTCGGACACGCGCTGCGTGATGGTGTCGCGCATCGGGCACCCGGACACCGTCAGATAGACCGTCACCGCGACCCGGCCGTCCGGCCCGATCTCCACCGACTTCACCATGCCGAGCTCAGTGATCGGTTTGTTGATCTCGGGGTCGTTCACCGTCGCCAGTGCCTCGAGCACCGCGTCTTCCGTAGCCATACGACAGATGGTACGGCGACGACCACCGGCCCATGAAAGGGCTGTCAACGGTCGGGTACGTCACTGTGCCGGCCGCCCCCGGACGGGAATAGATCCCGGTCCTCCAGCTCCTTCACCAGATCCTGGAGCTCCGAACGGATCCAGTCCCGTGTGGCGACCTCCCCCAGGCCCATCCGCAGCGCCGCGATCTCCCGCGTCAGGTACTCGGTGTCCGCGATCGACCGCTCGTTCTGCTTCCGGTCCTGCTCCAGGTTCACCCGGTCCCGGTCGTCCTGCCGGTTCTGCGCGAGCAGGATCAGCGGAGCCGCGTACGAGGCCTGGAGGGAGAGCATCAGGGTCAGGAAGATGAACGGGTACTCGTCGAAGCGCAGCCCGGCGGGCGCGGAGACGTTCCACACCACCCACGCGATGATCATCACCGTCATCCAGACGATGAACCGGCCCGTCCCCAGGAAGCGGGCGATCCGCTCCGACAGCCGCCCGAAGGCCTCGGGGTCGTACTCCGGCAGCAGCCGGGGCCGCCGGATCCGGGGCTGGTCGAGCCGGATCCGCGGCAGCTGCCGCTCCCGTTGCTCGCGGTCGCGCTCCTGCGTCCGGTCAGCCACCCTGCACCCCCTCCTCGTGGAACTCCGTCTCCCGCCAGTCCTCCGGCAGCAGATGGTCCAGTACGTCGTCCACGGTGACCGCGCCCAGCAGTGAACCGCTCTCGTCCACCACCGGCGCCGCCACCAGGTTGTACGCGGCGAAATAGCTGGTCACCGCCGGCAGCGGGGTGGCCGGGCCGAGCGGTGGCAGGTCACTGTCCACCAGCGCGCCGACCAGCGTGAACGGCGGGTCGCGCAAAAGCCGCTGGAAGTGCACCGTGCCCAGGTACTTGCCCGTCGGCGTCTCGTCGGGCGGCCGGCACACGTACACCTGGGCGGCGAGCGCGGGGGACAGGTCCTGCTGCCGCACCCGGGCCAGCGCGTCCGCCACCGTGGCGTCCGGCCGCAGCACGATGGGCTCCGTGGTCATCAGACCGCCCGCCGTGCGCTCCTCGTACGCCATGAGCCGCCGCACGTCCGCCGCGTCGTCCGGCCGCATCAGCGTCAGCAGCCGCTCCTTGTCCTCCTCCGGCAGCTCCGACAGCAGGTCGGCCGCGTCGTCCGGGTCCATCGCCTCCAGGACGTCGGCCGCCCGCTCCTCCTTCAGCTTGCCCAGGATCTCGATCTGGTCGTCCTCGGGCAGCTCCTCCAGGACGTCCGCGAGCCGGTCGTCGTCCAGGGCCGCCGCCACCTCGGCGCGCCGCTTGGGCGACAGGTGGTGCAGCACGTTGGCCAGGTCGGCGGGTCGCAGCTTCTCGAAGGTCGCGACCAGGTTCTCGGCGCCCTGGCCGTGCTCCTCCAGGGAGAATCCGCTGACGGACGACCACTCCACGGTCAGCGTCTCGCCCTTGCGGCGCAGCGCCCCGCCCTTGCCGCGCCGCACGAAGACCTTGTCGATCTCCCAGTCCCGGCGCGCCGGAAGCTGCTGGATCGACACGTCGAGGACGGTGACCTCCTCGCCCTCCCGCCCGTCCGGGCCCACGAGCCGCACCCGCCGGTCCAGCAGCTCACCGAGGACGAGCCGCTCGGTCGGCCGCTGCTCGAACCGGCGCATGTTCACCACACCCGTGGTGATGACCTGGCCCGACTCCACACCGGTGATGCGGGTCATCGGCACGAACACCCGGCGGCGGCTGAGCACCTCCACCACCATCCCGAGCAACCGGGGAGGCCTGCGTCCCACCCGCAGCATGGCCACGAGATCGCTGACCCGGCCCACCTGGTCGCCGACCGGGTCGAAGACCGGGACACCGGCCAGGTGGGAGACGAAGATGCGGGGGGCGCCTGCCGCCATGCCACGCGCCTCCTCGGTGCCGCACGATTCGAGTTCTCGCAGAGCCGTTGCCGGGCTTTGCCGGTTTCAGGCTAGCCCGTGCCGTTCCGCCCCGCTCCGGCAGCACCTCCGTACGGCTGCCGCAGGAGCGGTCACCCGGCCCGGGTACGCTGCGTCTGCCGTTCCCCCCAACCGGCCCCGGCGCTCGCCCGGCCGTGAGCGGCGACCCTCGCCCCCGCGCCCCGACGGGCACGCCCGCGGGCCCCCCACCGACACGAGAGGCAGCGCAGATGACCGTCCTCATCCCGTCATCGCGTACCCCGGCAGCGCGCGTCCAAGCGGCACGGCTGCGCAGAGCCGTCGCGCCGCTGGCGCTCTGCGCGGGTCTGACGGTGGGGCTCGCCGCCTGCGCCGCCGACCCGGACGAGGGGACCAACGGGGTCGGCCGGCTCTCCGCGCCCGAGATCGAGCGGAAGGCCCGTTCGGCGGCGGACGAGGCCCGGGCCGTGCGGCTCGCCGGCACCTTCGTCAGCAAGGGCGGCACCTACAAGCTCGACATGCGGCTCAAGCAGGACGGCGCCACCGGCTCGGTGCGGACGAAGAACAGCACCTTCGAGCTGCTCCGCGTCGGCGACGCGCTCTACATGAAGGCCGACGCCGGATTCTGGACCCACGACGACAAGGCGTCCGGCGAGCCGACCGAGTCCGACTCCGAGGCCGCCGACAAGCTCGACGACAAGTACGTGAAGGTCCCGCAGGACGATCCTTCCTATCCGCGGCTGCGCGGCTTCACCGACATGGACCTCCTCCTCGACGGTCTGATCGGCATCCACGGCGAGGCCGTCAAAGGCGACCGTGACCAGATCGGCGGCACCCGCACGATCAAGGTCAAGGGCGGCCAGGGCGGCGAGGGCGGCACGCTCGACGTGGCGCTGGACGGCACCCCGTACCCGCTCCAGCTGGCCCGGGGCGGGGGAGCGGGCCTCGTGGTGCTCTCCGAGTGGAACCAGGACTTCCCGCTCACCGCGCCGTCCAAGGAGGAAACCCTCGACTACGGCAAGCAGCTTCCGCGCGCCTAGCGGGTGTCCGCCCGGCCGCCCGGCCGAGGAGCGGCCCGGCGCCAGGGCCGCTCAGGAGCGGCGCTTGCGGAACAGCAGCTTCGGCAGGGCCGCCGGCACGGGGCGGCGGGTCGTCGCCCCGGTGGGCAGCGGTGCGGCGGCCAGGGAGCCGTCCGGCAGTTCCGTCGTCGCCGCCCGCGGTTCCAGCCGCAGCACCCGGCACTCGCGCGCCCAGCGCCCCGGCATCGCCTCGCCGTCCGGAGCGTTCAGCCGCTTGCCCTTCAGCTCGGCCACCGCCGCGTCCCACTCATCGGAGCCCGCCGGGATCTCCCGTACGGAGGCCGTCCAGGACACCAGCCGGCCGCCCTTGTCCTTGCTGCGCACGGTCACCTCGGCCGTACCGCCGTCGGCCAGGCCGGGCAGCGGCTGCTCGCCGGGGCCGTCGCCGACGACGTACGCGGCACCGTCGTGCCAGACGTGCCAGAGCGCGCGGGCGGGGCCCGTGCCCCGCACCCACACGAGGCCGGACTTCTTCGTGGCCTCCTCGACGAGGGCGCCGGTGAGCAGCGTGTCGGTCATGGCGGCAGCCTATCGGCCGCCCGCCCCGGGGCACCGGGCCGTCCGCGCCACGCCCGCACTCCTCCGCCCCGGGCTCTGGGCTCCCCTCCCGGACGCGGGCCGCTCCTAAACGGGGTTCGACGGGGCGACCCACTCGACGAGCTGGACGACTATGCCGTTCGGATCCGTCATCTGGAACAGCCGCTCCCCCCACGGCTCCTCGCGCAGCGGCAGGGTGATCGGCGCTCCGGCCTCGCGCAGCCGGCGCTCCTCGGCGTCGAGCCCGCTGACGGTGAACGCCAGGATGACGCCCTCCGCCCGCCGGTGCCGCTGCTCCGGAGGCAGGACCTCCGTGCCCGTCCGCAGCAGCACGATGTCGGCGGCCGGGTCGGCCGCGCCCCGCGTCAGCGAGGCGAAGCCCTCGGCGGCCATGGCGACCTCGTAGCCGAGGTGGGTCCGGAAGAACTCACGCGAGGCGACCACATCGGCGACGGTGAGGGAGAGGGTGGAAGTGGTGACGTTCACGGCGACTCCTGGCGTGGTGGGTGCGGCTGCGGCCGCGTGGCGGTGGGGCCGGGGACGGAGGTGACGGTTCAGAACGTGCGGCGCGGGGCCCGGTGCAGGGGCCGGGCCGCCTTGGCGCGGCTGCCGCGCGGTATCGGGCGCTGGGCGGTGGCGCGGAGCCCGGTTCCGCGACCTCGTACGGCGGGCGGGCCGGAGAGGGGGGAGAGGGCGGAAAGGTTCGCGGTGGCTTCCGCGGCCGGGCCGGACGTGGTCGCGGCGGCGGGCCTGGGAGCGGCGAGGGCCTGGAGGGCGAACGCGGTGGTGTCGAGGGCACGCATGGGCAGGTGACGCCTTCCCAGTTGAGGATAATTTTGCGACGGACGTAACTTTACGCAGAGACTCCGAACTGCCGCAAGGCTATTTTTGCCACCGGTGTAAGATTCCCTCATGAGTATCGAGCTGGGACTCCGGGAGTCCAAGAAGCAGGAGACACGGCAGCTGATCTCCGACTGCGCCACCCGGCTCTTCGTGGAGCAGGGGTTCGAGCGGACGACCATCACCGAGATCGCGCATGCGGCCCGGGTGGCCAAGAAGACGGTGACCAACTACTTTCCGCGCAAGGAGGACCTGGCCCTCGACCACCACGAGGCCTTCACCCAGGGCCTCGCCCGGACCGTCGCGGACCGCGAGCCGGGTGAGGCACCCCTCACCGCGCTCGAGCGGGCGTTCCGGGCCACGCTCGCGGCGCACAGCCCGGTCGCCGGCTTCACCGGCCCCGAGTTCGCCCGCATGATCGCGGACAGCCCGACGCTCACCGCCCGGCTGCGCGAGCTGCACGACCTGCGCGAGGAGGCGCTCGCGCGGGCGCTCGTCGCCGCCTCCGTGGCAGAGGGAGAGGCAGAGGAGGGGGAGAAGCGGGAGGGGGGCTCCGGGAGCGTCACGGCGATCGAGGCCCGGGCCGCCGCCGCGCAGATCGCCGCCGCCGACCGCCTCCTGTTCCGGCGGATACAGGAGCTCACCCTGGCCGGCCGCACGGACGACGAGATCGAGGCCGCGCTCGTGCCCGAGGCCGACCACGTGTACGGACTGCTGAGAGCCGCCCTCCGGACCTGAGGAGGGCGGCCGGCCGGTGGCCCCCTACAGCCAGCCGTTGCGCTTCAGGGTGCGGTGGATGGTGAAGCAGACCGCGATGATGCCGGTGAGGACCATCGGGTAGCCGTACTTCCAGTGCAGCTCGGGCATGTGGTCGAAGTTCATGCCGTACACACCGCAGACCGCCGTCGGGACGGCCACGATGGCCGCCCACGAGGTGATCTTGCGCATGTCCTCGTTCTGGGCGACGGTGGCCTGCGCCAGATTGGCCTGGAGGATCGAGTTCAGGAGCTCGTCGAATCCCACGACCTGCTCCTGGACGCGGGCGAGGTGGTCGGCGACGTCACGGAAGTACTTCTGGATGTCGGGGTCCACGAGCCGCATCGGACGCTCGCTCAGCAGCTGCATCGGGCGCAGCAGCGGGGTCACCGCCCGCTTGAACTCCAGCACCTCACGCTTGAGCTGGTAGATGCGCCCCGTGTCCGTACCGCGCGTGGAGCCCTTCGTCGCGGGCGAGAAGACATCGATCTCCAGCTGGTCGATGTCCAGTTCCACGGCGTCGGCGACCGCGATGTAGCCGTCCACCACGTGGTCGGCGATGGCGTGCAGGACGGCGGACGGCCCTTTGGCGAGGAGTTCGGGTTCGCCCTGGAGGCGGTGGCGGAGGTTGCGCAGGGAGCCCTGGCCGCCGTGCCGGACGGTGATGACGAAGTCGGGGCCGGTGAAGCACATGACCTCACCGGTCTCGACGACCTCGCTGGTCGCGGTCAGTTCGGTGTGCTCCACGTAGTGGATCGTCTTGAAGACGGTGAAGAGGGTGTCGTCGTACCGCTCCAGCTTGGGTCGCTGGTGGGCGTGCACGGCATCCTCGACGGCCAGCGGGTGCAGCCCGAACTCGGCGGCGATGACCGCGAATTCGGCCTCGGTCGGCTCGTGCAGGCCGATCCACGCGAAGCCGCCGCTCTCCCGGACGTGACGCATCGCGCCCCGGGGCGTCAGGCAGTCGCGGTCCTCGACGCGCAGGCCGTCGCGGTAGACGGCGCAGTCGACCACGGCACTGGAGGCGGAGTGGTCACGCGTCGGGTCGTAAGCGGTGTACGTGGTGGGCGTCTTGCGCAGGGAGTGGCGCAGGCCCGGACGGACGGCGGCGCGCAGGTCACGAATCATCGACATGGGCATGCTCCTTCACGGAGAGGCCGTCGGTGCGCGACACGTGGCACAGCCCGGAATGAGGACGTGGAGCTACGTCGTCCACAAAGCGGGCGGCACCGGCAGGGCGCGGTGACGGCGTTCGCTACAGACAGGCAAAGGCGAAAGTGCTCTTCCGTCGTGCGAGATGCCGGAGAGGTCGGGTCCGAACGGACCCCGGGTCACCGGAGGGTGCAGCGCACCGGGCTCGTGTACGGAGCGGCGAAAGAGCGGCTGGTACTGCCCGACCGACTTCGGTCCATCGCAGTCCCACCTCCTCCGGCCGGTCCCTCGTGAGGGATGACGTGTGACGAGCAGTCGGGAGTCCCGACCAGTGGCCAACACTATCAGCCGACCGAGGGTCAATCCCGTCCCTTGCCCATTCCCGACGCGATCTATGCTCACCGCATGGGAGAAGTTCTTGCACTGGTCGAGGCCCGGCTGCGCACGGCGCTCGGCGAACCGGACGCGAGGGCCGCGGTGACGTTCCTCGGCACGGACCGGATCGAGGTGCTCCGCTTCATGGACGGCGATCTCGTGCGGTACGCCACCCTCGGCATGTCCGCACAGCCGATGGCCGACCCCACCTCCGCCCTCGCCGACCCAGTCAAGGGTCCCCGCGCGGAACTCGTCCTCAGCGTGCGCGGCGGACTCGCCGAGACCGACAAGGTGCTGCGCCCACTCGCCGTCCTCGCCGCGACCCCGCAGGTCGAGGGAGTGGTCGTCGCCCCGGGCGCGTCGCTCGACGTCGGCGAACCGCTCTGGCCCGGCGCCCCCTTCAGCTCCGTCCTCGTCGCCGAGTCCGGCGGCCTCGTCGAGGATCTGGAGCTCGACCACCCCATGGACCCGGTGCGCTTCCTGCCGCTGCTGCCCATGACCGCGAACGAGGCGGCCTGGAAGCGGGTGCACGGGGCCCAGGCCCTGGAGGAGCGCTGGCTCATCCAGGGCACCGACCTGCGCGACCCGCTGCGACGCTCCGTGAACCTGGACTGAACCTCCGGACGGCCGACCGGAGTTGGGGACGAGCCCGGCCCACGGTCACGAGACGCCACCCCCGGCCCGGCCCGTGGCGGTCACGGGGAGTGAGAGGCGGACGCGGAGCGCGTCCGCCTCCCCGGCAGCGCCGGGGAGTACCGAGGGTGAACGGCTCCCGCCGGACGGGTGATCATCCGGAGGCGTCCTTGACGCGGAGCGGATGGGGTAGGACCGTTGAGCCCTATGAGGGGCGAACCCAGTTGCCCGAAGTGCGGTGGCCGGGTCAGGGCGCCCGGTCTCTTCGCCGACTCGTGGCAGTGTGACGTGCACGGCTCGGTGCATCCGCTCCAGCCCGTGATCCCGCCCAGCGTCGAAGCCCTCGGCGTCGTCGTCCACCGGTCCCACGTCCCGGTCTGGATGCCGTGGCCGCTGCCCGTCGGCTGGCTGTTCACCGGTGTCGCGTACGCCGGGGACGATCGCAGCGGCGGACGCGCGACCGCCGTCGCCTGCTCGGGGCCCGGCCCGCTCGGCGGAATCGGCGAGCTGCTCCTGATCGCCGAGGAGCTCGGCGTCGGCCTCGGAGCCCGGTACGCCGGGATCGACGGCCCCGACCCCGGCGCCGGCATGGCCATCGACAAACCGCCCCAGGCGAAAGTGCTCGCCGCCGGGCGACCCACCCCGCTCTGGCACGTCACCGGCGCCCCGCACGACCGCGCCGTGTTCGCCGGCGAGGCGCGGGGTCTCTGGCTGTGGGCGATCGTCTGGCCCGAACAGTCCGGCCTGCTCATGTACGACGAACTGGTCCTGACGGATCTGCGCGACGCGGGCGCCGAGGTCGAACTGCTGCCCTGCGGGGCGCTCACCCCGAGACTGCTCTCCTGAGGCCTGAGGCCTGAGGCCTGAGGACGGCCCGAGGTCCCCCGGAAGCCGCCTCGCCGGCACCGCCCCACGCGGGCAGGGGTGCTCCCGCAGGAGCCCGGCCGGTCATCCTGACGGGGCGTCCGCGTAACAGGCGTGGGCGCCACCGGCTCCGTACAAGAGCGTGCGAATCGCCCGTTATGCTGGAGTGTCCCTCCGTCCGTGCCGAGCCCCTGGAGTCCCGCGTCGTGCGCATCGATCTGCACACCCACTCCACGGCGTCCGACGGCACCGACAGCCCGGCCGAACTCGTCCGCAAGGCCGCCGCGGCCGGCCTCGACGTCGTCGCGCTCACGGACCACGACACGACCCGCGGCCACGCCGAGGCGATCGCCGCCCTGCCCGAGGGCCTGACCCTCGTCACCGGGGCCGAGCTGTCCTGCCGCCTCGACGGCATCGGCCTCCACATGCTCGCGTACCTCTTCGACCCGGAGGAGCCCGCGCTCCTCGCCGAGCGCGAACTCGTCCGTGACGACCGTGTTCCGCGCGCCCGCGCCATGGTCGAGAAGCTCCAGGACCTCGGCGTCCCCCTCACCTGGGACCGGGTCGCCCGCATCGCCGGTGACGGCTCCGTCGGCCGCCCGCACGTCGCCGAGGCCCTCGTCGAGCTCGGAGTCGTACCGGACGTCTCCGGCGCGTTCACGCCGCAGTGGCTCGCCGACGGCGGCCGCGCCCACGTCCGGAAGCACGAGCTGGACCCCCTGGAGGCGATCCGGCTGGTCAAGGCGGCCGGCGGCGTCACCGTCTTCGCGCACCCCCTGGCGGTCAAGCGCGGCGAGTGCGTCCCCGAAGCCGCGATAGCCCGGCTGGCCGAGGCGGGTCTCGACGGCATCGAGGTCGACCACATGGACCACGACGAGCCGACACGCGCCCGGCTGCGGGGCCTCGCGAAGGAGCTGGGTCTGCTGACGACGGGCTCCAGCGACTACCACGGCAGCCGCAAGACGTGCGGACTCGGCGAGTACACCACCGACCCCGAGATCTACGGCGAGATCATCCGCCGCGCCACCGGCGCGTTCCCGGTCCCCGGCACCGGGGGAGCCGCCTAGCCCCACGGGGCGCGGTGCCTCCGGCGGGGCGGGTCGTCCCCCAGGGCCCCGTACGGCCGCGACGCCCGGCTCCGGCCGGGCCGACGTGACCGGTACGGGAGCGCGGTCCGGCCACCGGGCCGGCTCGGCCGGTCGGTCGTACGGGCCTCCGGGCCAACCTGGCGGTCGACCGGCATCGCGCCGGGACGCGGCCGCGATCGTGGGCCTGTCGGCCCGGTCGCCGGGGGAGCGAACCCCGGCGGTCGGGGGCCGGCCCGTGGCTCCGTCGTCCGGTACGGCGACGGACTCGGGTCCTCGCGGGTGACCCCGGCCGAGGCCAGGCGGCTCGGACGCCGGTCCGCCGGGTGGTCCGGCCGGTCTCGCCGGCAGGGGGTCGGTCAGGGCTGGCCCGCGGTCGGGTCCGCCGGACGGGCCGCGCGCTCGGCAGGCGGCCGGTCGGCTCGATCGGTCGGTGGCGCACGGGGCCTCCGGGCTCCGGCCGCCGGTTCGTACGGGTCCTGCCGGATCCCGGCTCGGCGGGCGGGTTCGTACGGCTTGCGGCCCCGCGACCTCGCCACGGACCCGCTCGGCTGCCGTCCGGCAGGGCCTCGCGGCTCGCGACGGGCGGCATCCGGCCCGCCCGC
>NZ_JAPSIW010000169.1 GCF_031178505.1 Streptomyces sp.
GCAGCTCGTTCCAGGAGGTCGCGGACCAGACGTCGGCCCGCACGTTCCACTCCTCGGCGAGGATCCGCTGCGCCTCGATCGCCCACGGCACGGCGACACCCGAGGCCATGATCTGCGCCGGGATCGCGCCGGCCTCGGCGGCCTTGTAGCGGTGGATGCCCTGGAGGATGCCCTCCACGTCCACGTCCTCCGGCTCCGCCGGG
Source organism: Streptomyces sp. (assembly GCF_031178505.1). Classification (GTDB taxonomy): domain Bacteria; phylum Actinomycetota; class Actinomycetes; order Streptomycetales; family Streptomycetaceae; genus Streptomyces; species Streptomyces gulbargensis. The sequence continues at coordinate 204 of NZ_JAPSIW010000169.1, forward strand.
TGCTGGATCGGCTCGTTGTAGACGGTGAGGTAGTAGAAGACGTCCTCGGCCTCGGGGCCGTACATGCGGCGCAGGCCGTCCTTGACGATGTGCGCGATCTCGAAGCCGAAGGCCGGGTCGTAGGCGACACAGGCCGGGTTGGTCGAGGCCAGCAGGTGCGAGTGGCCGTCCGCGTGCTGCAGGCCCTCGCCGGTCAGCGTGGTGCGGCCGGCGGTGGCACCGAGCACGAAGCCGCGGGCCAGCTGGTCGGCCATCTGCCAGAACTGGTCGCCGGTCCGCTGGAAACCGAACATCGAGTAGAAGACGTACACCGGGATGAGCGGCTCGCCATGGGTGGCGTAGGCCGAACCGGCGGCGATCAGCGAGGCCGTGCAGCCGGCCTCGGAGATCCCGTCGTGCAGCATCTGGCCGGTGGGCGACTCCTTGTAGGCGAGGAGGAGTTCGCGGTCCACCGCCTCGTACTGCTGCCCCAGCGGGTTGTAGATCTTGGCGCTCGGGAAGAAGGAGTCCATGCCGAAGGTCCGGTACTCGTCCGGCGCGATCAGCACGAAGCGCTTGCCGATCTCCTTGTCCCGCATCAGGTCCTTCAGCAGCCGGACGAAGGCCATCGTCGTGGCGATCGACTGCTGGCCCGATCCCTTCTTCACGGCCGCGTAGGCCTTGTCGTCGGGCAGGGTCAGGGGCTTGGCCCGCACCACCCGGGTCGGCACGTACCCGCCGAGCGCCTTGCGGCGGTCGTGCATGTACTGGATCTCCTCGGAGTCCGGGCCGGGGTGGTAGTACGGCGGGAGCCCGCTCTCCAGGTCCTTGTCCGCGATCGGGATGTGCAGCCGGTCGCGGAAGCGCTTGAGGTCGTCGACCGTCAGCTTCTTCATCTGGTGGGTCGCGTTGCGGCCCTCGAAGTTCGGGCCCAGCGTCCAGCCCTTGACCGTCTGCGCGAGGATGACCGTCGGCTGGCCCTTGTGCGCCTTGGCCGCCGCGTACGCCGCGTAGATCTTCTTGTGGTCGTGCCCGCCACGGCCCAGGTGCAGGATCTGCTGGTCCGACATGTTCTCGACCATCGCCCGCAGCCGGTGGTCGCCCCCGAAGAAGTGCTCGCGGATGTAGCCGCCGGTCTCCGTGGCGTACGTCTGGAACTGGCCGTCGGGCGTGGTGTTCAGCTTGTTGACGAGGACCCCGTCGCGGTCCTGGGCGAGCAGCGGGTCCCAGGAGCGGTCCCAGATCAGCTTGATGACGTTCCAGCCGTTGCCCCGGAAGATCGACTCCAGTTCCTGGATGATCTTGCCGTTGCCGCGCACCGGGCCGTCGAGCCGCTGGAGGTTGCAGTTGACGACGAAGGTGAGGTTGTCGAGCCCCTCCCGGGCCGCGATGGACAGCTGGCCCAGGGACTCGACCTCGTCCATCTCGCCGTCGCCGAGGAAGGCCCAGACGTGCGAGGCGGAGGTGTCGGCGATGCCGCGCGCCTCCATGTAACGGTTCATCCGCGCCTGGTAGATCGCGCCGAGCGGGCCGAGACCCATCGACACGGTCGGGAACTCCCAGAAGTCCGGCATCAGCCGCGGGTGCGGATAGGACGAGAGGCCGTTCGGGAACTTCGACTTCTCCTGCCGGAAGCCGTCGAGCTGCGTCTCGGTCAGCCGGTCGAGCAGGAAGGCGCGGGCGTAGATACCGGGGGAGGCGTGCCCCTGGAAGAAGATCTGGTCGCCGCCGTCGCCCTCGTCCTTGCCGCGGAAGAAGTGGTTGAAGCCGACGTCGTACAGCGAGGCGGACGAGGCGAAGGTGGCGATGTGCCCGCCGACGCCGATCCCGGGGCGCTGCGCGCGCGAGACCATGACGGCGGCGTTCCAGCGGGTGGCGTTCAGGACCTTGCGCTCGATCTCCTCGTTGCCGGGGAAGAACGGCTCGTCCTTGGTGGCGATGGTGTTGACGTAGTCCGTGCTGCGCATCTCGGGCACGGCCACGCGCTTCTCACGGGCCCGCTCGATCAGCCGCAGCATGAGGTAGCGGGCCCGCTCCCGGCCCCGCTCGTCGACGGCGGCGTCGAGGGAGTCGAGCCACTCCTGGGTCTCTTCCGGGTCGAAATCCGGGACCTGGCTGGGAAGGCCGCCAATGATGATCGGGTTGCGATCGGATCCGGGAGCCACACTGTTCCTTCGCTGGTCGGGAGGGACCCCCACGGGGAGCGGGAGCCCCACTGAAGCCGGGATGACCATCGTGTACCCCACCGACCGCAAACGTCATCTTTACCGAGGGGTAACCCAGGGGGCGCGTCCGGCGTGGTCAAATCGCAACCTTACGCCCAACCCGCGCATGCGTTTCGTCCGGGCGTTCGGCAGACTGAAACCACACAAGCCCGCAGAGCGGGACGAATCGAGTGTGCCTGATCGCGGAGCCGGGTAGGTACGAGCCGGAAGTTGCGGCGAGACGGCCCCAAACGTCACCGTTTCGGCGGTCTCGACGGCCGGGTACTTGCGCGATCCGCCCCGGCACGTGTGGACTACGGCCAGCGCCGCGCGCACGCGTGGCCCGAGCATTTTCCGTTACATGATCAGGAGGCAAGCCGTGAGCGCGACCGCGGACCACGCGGAGGAGCGGACCAACCCAGCCGCAAGGCTGGGGTTCGAGCCCGGACAGGTGGTCCAGGAGATCGGCTACGACGACGACGTCGACCAGGATCTCCGTGAAGGCATCGAGTCCATCATCGGCCAGGACCTCGTGGACGAGGACTACGACGACGTCGCCGACGTCGTCGTCCTCTGGTTCCGCGACGAGGACGGCGATCTCACCGACGCCCTGGTGGACACCATCGGTCTCCTCGAGGACGGCGGCATGATCTGGCTGCTGACCCCGAAGACCGGCCGTGACGGCTACATCGAGCCGTCCGACATCAACGATGCCGCGCAGACAGCTGGTCTCTCCCAGACCAAGAGCATCAGCGTCGCCAAGGACTGGACGGGCACCCGCCTGGCCACCCCCAAGCGCTGATCCCCAACGCTGCGAGAAGCCCCCGCCGGACCGCCCGGCGGGGGCTTTCGTGCGCACCCCGTAGGGTGGGGCCACCGGTTCGGCCCAACGGGGCCGACGGATCGGACGGACACCCGCAGCGAAGGGATGCGCACGCGATGGCGATCGAGGTCGGCACCAAGGCCCCGGATTTCGAGCTCAAGGACAACCACGGCCGGACCGTGCGGCTCTCCGACTTCCGCGGTGAGAAGAACGTGGTGCTCCTCTTCTACCCCTTCGCCTTCACCGGGGTCTGCACCGGCGAGCTGTGCGAGCTCCGCGACAACCTGCCGAAGTTCGTCAACGACGACGTCCAGCTCCTCGCCGTCTCCAACGACTCCATCCACACCCTGCGCGTCTTCGCCGAGCAGGAAGGCCTGACCTACCCCCTGCTCTCCGACTTCTGGAAGCACGGCGAGGCCTCCCGCGCCTACGGCGTCTTCGACGAGGACAAGGGCTGCGCCGTCCGTGGCACCTTCATCATCGACAAGGAGGGCGTCGTCCGCTGGACCGTCGTCAACGCCCTCCCCGACGCCCGCGACCTGGGCGAGTACATCAAGGCGCTCGACACCCTCTGACCCGCCGGCGGCGCCCCCTCGGGGTCCCGCGGGAACCGGCCGGATCCGACACCCGACGATTCTCCGGGCGAATCGTCTGTTTCGACGGGGAACCCGTCACTAGGATCCAGACGTTGATCCGATGCCAACGCACGACTGGGGGCGCTGCCCCTGGAAACCTATGGAGGGACTCGTGGGAGTCAGCCTCAGCAAGGGCGGCAACGTCTCGCTGACCAAGGAGGCCCCTGGCCTCACCGCCGTGACCGTCGGTCTGGGCTGGGACGTCCGCACCACCACCGGTACGGACTTCGACCTCGACGCCAGCGCCATCCTGGTGAACGAGGCGGGCAAGGTCCGTAACGACCAGGACTTCGTCTTCTTCAACAACCTCAAGAGCGCCGACGGCTCCGTCGAGCACACCGGCGACAACCTCACCGGTGAGGGCGAGGGCGACGACGAGCAGGTCAAGGTCAACCTGGCCGCGGTCCCGGCCGACGTCTCCAAGATCGTCTTCCCGGTGTCGATCTACGACGCCGAGAACCGCCAGCAGTCCTTCGGCCAGGTGCGCAACGCGTTCATCCGCGTCGTGAACCAGGCCGGCGGCGCCGAGATCGCCCGGTACGACCTCTCCGAGGACGCCTCCACCGAGACCGCCATGGTCTTCGGTGAGCTGTACCGCCACGGCACCGAGTGGAAGTTCCGCGCGGTCGGCCAGGGCTACGCCTCCGGCCTGCGCGGCATCGCGCAGGACTTCGGCGTCAACGTCTGAGCCGAGCCGCCCGTCCCGTCCGGCGCCGCACACCACGTGCGGCGCCGGACGTGCCTCGGCGGACCGTACCCCGCCGGCCCCGCCGCCCCCGCGGAGGGCGCCCGTACGGGACGGCCCGCCGAAGGTGCCGTACGGCCGAAGGTGCCGCACCGGCCGCGCGGGGGAACAACAGCAGCACCGCAGGACAGCGGGACCAACCGGGGAGGAACCGATCATCATGGGCGTCACGCTCGCCAAGGGAGGCAACGTCTCCCTCTCCAAGGCCGCACCCGACCTCACCCAGGTCCTCGTGGGACTCGGCTGGGACGCGCGCTCCACCACCGGAGCCCCCTTCGACCTCGACGCCAGCGCGCTCATGTGCCAGGCGGGCCGCGTGCTCGGCGACGAGTACTTCATCTTCTACAACCAGCTCCGCAGCCCCGAGGGCTCCGTCGCGCACACGGGTGACAACCTCACCGGTGAGGGCGACGGCGACGACGAGTCCCTGATCGTCGACCTCACCAAGGTGCCGGCCCACTGCGACAAGATCGTCTTCCCGGTCTCCATCCACGAGGCCGACCCTCGCGGACAGACCTTCGGTCAGGTCAGCAACGCCTTCATCCGGGTCGTGAACCAGGCCGACGGCCAGGAACTCGCCCGCTACGACCTCTCCGAGGACGCCTCCACCGAAACCGCGATGATCTTCGGTGAGCTCTACCGTTACAACGGCGAATGGAAGTTCCGGGCCGTCGGTCAGGGGTACGCGTCGGGTCTGCGCGGCATCGCTCTAGACTTCGGGGTCAACGTTTCGTAAAGCCGCGTTATTACACGATGGGGTAGACAGTGGTTCTGAAAACCTTCGGCTGGTCGTTCGCGATCACTGCGCTCGGCCTGGTCGCCGCGGTGTTCTACGGGGGGTGGGAGGCGTTCGGGATCGTCGCGATCCTCTGCATCCTCGAGATCTCGCTCTCCTTCGACAACGCGGTGGTCAACGCCGGAATCCTGAAGAAGATGAATGCCTTCTGGCAGAAGATCTTCCTCACGATCGGCATCCTGATCGCCGTCTTCGGTATGCGCCTGGTCTTCCCCGTCGTCATCGTCGCCGTCAGCGCCAAGATCGGGCCCATCGAGGCCGTCGATCTGGCCATGACCGACAAGGAGCGCTACCAGGAGCTGGTGACCGACGCGCACCCGTCGATCGCCGCCTTCGGTGGCATGTTCCTGCTCATGATCTTCCTCGACTTCATCTTCGAGGACCGTGACATCAAGTGGCTCGGCTGGCTGGAGCGCCCGCTGGCCAAGCTCGGCAAGATCGACATGCTGTCGATCTGCATCGCCCTGATCGTCCTGATGATCAGCGCCATGACCTTCGCGACACAGGCCCACCAGCACGGCGGCACCCACGTCGACAAGGCGCAGACCGTTCTCATCTCCGGTATCGCCGGTCTGATCACGTACCTGGTCGTCGGTGGTCTCTCCGGCTTCTTCGAGAACAAGCTGGAGGAGGAAGAGGAGCGCGAGCACGAGGCGGAGGAAGCGGCCCGGCGCAGCGGCAAGAAGCCGTCCGCGGTCCAGCTCGCCGGCAAGGCCGCCTTCTTCATGTTCCTCTACCTGGAGGTCCTCGACGCCTCCTTCTCCTTCGACGGGGTCATCGGCGCCTTCGCCGTCACCAACGACATCGTCCTGATGGCCCTCGGCCTGGGCGTCGGCGCCATGTACGTCCGTTCGCTCACGGTCTACCTGGTCCGCGAGGGCACCCTCGACGACTACGTCTACCTGGAGCACGGCGCCCACTACGCCATCGGCGCCCTGGCCGTGGTCCTCATGATCAGCATCCAGTACCAGATCCCCGAGGTCGTCACCGGCGGCATCGGCGTCGCCCTGATCGGCTGGTCCTTCTGGTCCTCCGTCCGGCGCAACAAGGCCCTCGCGGCCGCCGGCGGCGGTTCGGGCTCCTCGGGCGACAAGACAGAGGTGACGTCCGGGGTGTGACACCCCCGCCGACGAGGAACGCTTCACTGCGGGGCGGCCGGAGCACCCGGCCGCCCCGCAGGCATGTGTGCGGTACAGGCGACGAGTGTGGGGGGTGAAGGCGTCATGGCCTTCTGGGACAACCTGTTTCCGGGCAGGGCGGCGCGGTACGACTTCGGCAGCGCCACCGCCAACGCGATCGACCTGACGAAACGGCGCCCGTCGGTCTCGCTCGCCAAGCAGGGCGCCGACACCGGCAACCTCCGCGTCAACCTCTCGTGGCGCATGCGCACCTCCGACCTCGAAGGCCGCACCCGCCAGAGCGGACAGCTGCTGCGCCACCCGTCCCGGCTGTTCAAGCCCGAGGTCGTCCAGGCCCACACCCAGGGCGTGGTCAACGTCGACCTCGACCTGGGCTGCCTCTACGAGCTCACCGACGGCAGCAAGGGCGTCGTCCAGCCGCTCGGCGACTTCTTCGGCGACCTCAACGCCGCCCCGTACGTGAAGCTCAGCGGCGACGACCGCTTCGGCGGCTCCTCCGGGGAGACGATCTTCGTCAATCTGGACCACAAGGACGAGATCAAACGCCTGCTGTTCTTCGCGTACATCTACGACCAGACCCCGGCCTTCGACCGCACCCACGCCACGGTCACGCTCTACCCGAGCAGCGGCCCCCGGATCGAGATCGATCTGGACGAGCGCGCCCCGCAGGCCCGGTCCTGCGCCGTCTTCTCCGTCGACAACACCAAGGGCGAGCTGACGGTCCGCCGCGAGGTCCGGTTCGTGTACGGCTTCCAGGCCGAACTTGACCGGCTCTACGGCTGGGGGCTCCAGTGGGGACGCGGCTACAAGACCAAGGCCTGAGGCCGTGCCGTCACGGGCGGAGGAACTGCGGTCCCATCGGCGGCATCCGGAACTCCGGCCCGGCGTGCGGGTCGTGCGCGGGCACCGGCTGCGGATAGCCGTAGGCGGGCCCGGGCGAGTTCACCGGCTGCTGCGGATACCCGTAGGCGGGCGCCCGGTCCGGCATCGGCGGGGGCGCGACGGGCTGCGGGGGTACGGCCGGCAGCGGCGGTACGGGGGCGTGGACCACGGTCGCGTCGAGATCGGGGTCCCCGGCGGCCGTCCCGGCTCCGGCCTCCGCCGGTGTCCGGTCTCCCGTCGCCGCACCGGCACCCGCGCCGTTCCCCCCGTCCGTACCGGCCCCGTCGGCACCGGCGTTCTCGGCGGCGTCCTCGTCGACGGAGATGCCGAAGTCGGTGGCCAGCCCGACCAGACCCGTCAGGTAGCCCTGACCGACCGCGCGGAACTTCCAGCCCTCGCCACGCCGGTACAGCTCACCGCAGATGACCGCGGTCTCCTCGCCCGTCTCCGCCACCACGTCGAACAGGGCGAGCGGCTCCCCCTCGGACCCGCCGGCCGCGTCGTAGACGAGAATCCGCAGGTCGGAGACGGAACGGAAGGTCCCGCCGTCCGAGGAGGCCGCGACGACCACCCGGTCGACGGACGGGTCCAGCCCGCCGAGATCGGCCTCGACCGTGTCCGTCAGCCCCTCGGCCACCCGCTTCTTCGGCAGTCGGCGGACGAACCCGGACGGATGCCGCGGCTGGTTGTAGAAGACGAAGTCCTCGTCGGAGCGCACGCGCCCGTCCGGGCCGAGGAGCAGGGCCGAGGCGTCCACGTCGGGGACCCCGGGGCCCGGGGTCCAGCGGAGCACGGCCCGTACGGCCGCGGTGTCGAGAGGGACGTTGGAGCCCTTCAGCATCGCGTGCGTCATGACCGCAATCCTGCCCTCCCGGCCGTCCGCGGGACAACGCGGGGGCACCACGGACGGCGCGGACCGCGCGAACGGGCGAGGGAGCGAGGTGACGGATGCAGACGAGTTACCTGAATTTCATGCAGGCTGGGAACTGCGGACACCCGCACCTACGTACTATTACCGGCCACGTGTCGTCCGGGCTCGGAGAGCCAGACGGGGGAGTTACATGCGTCATTTCGGGCACATCCCGTCCGCTTCGCGGGCCGGGCTGTTCCACTGCGAGCCGGCCGTCTTCACGGCCGACTCGCCCGCGCGCACGCTCGCCGTGGCCCTCGGCGCCACGCTCTACAGCCCGGCCACCCGGCCACGGCTGGCCGAGGACATCCGCAAACAGGCGGCCCGCGGAGTGGCGTCCATGGTCCTCTGCCTGGAGGATTCCATCAGCGACGGCGAAGTGGAGGCCGGCGAGGAGAACCTCGTCCGCCAGTTCGCCGCCCTCGCCGACGAGGAGGACTCCCGCGGCCACGCGGCCGGGGAGGACGCCCCCGCCCCCGGCGACCTGCCCCTCCTCTTCATCCGCGTCCGCCGGCCCGAACAGATCACCGACCTCGTCTCCCGCCTCGGCGAAACGGTCCGCCTGCTGTCCGGATTCGTACTTCCCAAATTCACCGAGGCCCGTGGCCAGGCCTTCCTCGAAGCCCTCACCGAGGCCGAGCGGGCCGGCGGCCGCCGCCTCTTCGCCATGCCCGTCCTCGAATCGCCCGAGCTCCTGCACCTGGAGACCCGGGCCGAGACCCTCGCCGGCATCGCCGCCCTCACCGAGAAGTACCGCGAGCGCGTCCTCGCCCTCCGCCTCGGTGTCACCGACTTCTGCTCCGCCTACGGCCTGCGCCGCTCGCCCGACATGACCGCCTACGACGTCAAGATCGTCGCCCACGTCATCGCCGACGTCGTCAACGTCCTCGGCCGCGCCGACGGCACCGGCTTCACCATCACCGGCCCCGTCTGGGAGTACTTCCGGCCCGGCGAGCGCATGTTCAAGCCCCAGCTCCGCCGCAGCCCCTTCCTCGAGGGCCGCGCCGAGGACCTGCGCACCGCCCTCATCGAACACGCCATGGACGGCCTGCTCCGCGAGATCGAACTCGACCGCGCCAACGGCCTCCTCGGCAAGACCTGCATCCACCCCACCCACGTGCTGCCGGTCCACGCCCTCTCCGTCGTCAGCCACGAGGAGTGGAGCGACGCCCAGGACATCCTGCGGCCCGAACAGTGCGGCGGCGGCGTGCTCCGCTCCGCGTACACCAACAAGATGAACGAAGTGAAACCGCACCGCGCCTGGGCCGAGCGCACCCTCCTGCGCGCCGAGGTCTTCGGCGTCGCCAAGGAGGACGTCGGTTTCGTGGAACTGCTCACCGCCGGCCTGGCCGGCTGACGAAGGGACGTCGACGACGTGGTGTGGACCGGAACGTGGGTCGCGGAGCGACTGGGCGTCGAACTGATCGGCGACGAGGCGCTACCGGCCCTGTTGGGCCTCGCACTGCGCCGTAACCCCAAGCGGGCGCACCTGCTCGTCTCCAGCGTGCTCGGCAAGCACGTGCCCCAGCGCCCTTCCGTCGTGTACGGCTCCGGCCTGGACCTCGGGCGGCGGGTACGGGACCTCCTCGGCGACGAGGAGGCGGCCCGCGCCGTCGTCCTCGGCTACGCGGAGACCGCCACCGCCCTGGGCCACGCCGTCGCCGACGGCCTCGGCCTCGCCCCGTACCTGCACTCGACCCGCCGCCCGGTGCCCGGTGTGGCCGGCGCCGGCGGCTTCGAGGAGTCCCACTCCCACGCCACCTCCCACCTGCTGCTGCCCGAGGACCCGGGGCTGCTGGCCGGCGACGGCCCGCTGGTCCTCGTCGACGACGAGTTCTCCACCGGCAACACCGTCCTCAACACCGTCCGCGCCCTCCACGAGCGCTACCCGCGCGAGCGGTACGTCGTCGTCGCCCTCGTCGACATGCGCGGCCCCGCCGACCGCGACCGGCTCACCGCCTTCGCCGCCGAGCTCGGCGCCCGCGTCGACCTCGTCACCCTGGCGGCCGGCACGGTCCGCCTCCCGGCCGGCGTCCTGGAGAAGGGCCAGGCGCTGGTGGCCCGGTACGAGGGCGGCGGGGGCGCGGCGGCAGGTACGGCGACGGGCGCGGCCCCGGAAGCCCCCGGCGCGGATCCCGGTACGGCCGACGGGCGCGCGCCCGTCACCGGTGCGGGCCCGGCGGGTACGGGCGCCGGCCTCGTCCGCACGGCCGGCGCGGGCCGCGTCGGTGGGAGTGGTGCCGGTGCGCGCGCGGGCGGTACGAGCCCGGCCGGTGCGGGAGCCGGCCCCCTCACTCCGGAGGCCGTACCCGCGGCCCCGCAGGTCGTACGGGTCGCGCTCGACTGGCCGGCCGGGGTCCCGGATGGCGGCCGGCACGGGTTCACCCCCGGGCACCGCGCCCGCCTGGAGGCCGCCCTGCCGGCCATGGCCGCCCGGATCGCCGAGGCCCTGCCCGAGCCGGCCCCCACGGCTCCGGGCACCGCGCGGGGAACAGGCGCCCGGGTCCTCGTCCTCGGCTTCGAGGAGCTGATGTAC
>NZ_JAPSIW010000857.1 GCF_031178505.1 Streptomyces sp.
GTGCCGCCGGTGCCGGCCTGCGGGGCGATCGTCTGGTCCGGGCTCTGCGCGGTCTTCATGCGCTCCGGGTCCCAGAGCCCCTCGATCACCGGGTTGACGAAGTCCTCGGCCTCACGGAGCCAGGTCTGCCGGTCCCAGTTCTTCCATTCGCCGTCCTTCCACTTCTCCAGGTCGACGCCGTGCTTCTGCAGCTTGTCGGCGAGGTCCTGGGCGAGGGCGGCGCCGTCCTCGCCGGTGGCGGGCGCGGAGCTGTTCGCGGTGCCGGCGGGCTTGTCGGCCGCCGGTGTTCCGGTGGGGCCGCAGGCCGTGGCGGTCAGCGCGAGCGCCGTGACCAGGCCGAGAGCGGCGGGCAGAAGTCGTACAGAACGCATGTGGTGAGTTCCCCCTGAGGTGTGTTCCGCGTCCCGAACGGGCAGGCCGGGGGCGCGAAGCCCCGCCATTGCCATGGACGCGTCACTTGCGGTGCACAGTATGCCGGGCGGTCCGGACACGGCGGAGGCGGGACCCCGGGGCCCCGCCTCCGCTTTCCACTCCCCGTCGGAGCACGCGGTCGGCCCGCGCGCCCGTACCGCCCGGCGGACGGCAGCCGGACTACCGGCCGGCGTACTTCTCGCTGACCTCGTCGAAGATGGCCTTCGCCTCCGCGCCGAGGCGCGGACCCGCGAGCCAGCCCGCCGAGACCGGGCCGACCGAGGTGTTCGACACCAGCGCCGGCTTGCCGTCACGGCCCTGGGCGACCCAGCCGCCACCGGACGAACCACCGGTCATCGTGCAGCCGATCCGGTACATCGTCGGCTGCTCCGCCTTCAGCGACAGACGGCCCGGCTTGTCCTGGCACTGGTACATCTTCTGGCCGTCGAACGGCGGCGCCGCCGGGTAACCCGTCGCCGTCATGCCCGCGATCTTCGGCACTGCCGGGGCGTTGAAGTCCACCGGGAGCGCCGAACCGACCGTCTCCTCCAGCGACTTGCCCGAGCTCCCCTTCTCCGGGGTCACCCGGATGACGGCGTAGTCGTAGGGAGCGCCCGCGCCGCCCGTCGACGCACCCTGGGCGATCCACTGGTCGGAGGTCTTGACCCACTCCGCCCACCAGACCCCGTACGGGGCGATCTCCTCACGCGGCGCCTTCTCCAGCGCCGGCGTCGGCAGCGCCGAGTCGTTGTACGAGGGCACGAAGGCGATGTTGCGGTACCAGCCGCCCTCCTTGCCCTTGTGGACGCAGTGGCCCGCCGTCCACACCAGGTTGGACTTGCCGGGGTGCGCCGGGTCCTTCACGACCGTGGCGGAGCAGACCATCGAACCCTGCGGGCCGTCGAAGAAGACCTTCCCCGCCTCGGGCGCGCTGCTGTGGTACTTCGGCGCGACGGCCTTCGCCCGCACCGGGGCCGGAGTCGGGTCGGTGACGCCCTCGTCACCCGAGATGTCCTCCTCCTCGACAGGCCGGTCGGGCCGCTCGGCCTCCCGCATCCGGTCCGGGTCCCACAGGTCCTCGATGATCGGGTTGACGAAGTCCTTGGCCTCACGCAGCCACTTGTCCCGGTCCCAGTTCCGCCACTCGCCGTCGCGCCACTTGTCCAGGTCGATCCCGTGTTCCTTCAGACGGTCCTTCAGGTCCTCCGGGATCCTGATCTTGTCGACCGGGCTCTGGGTGGTCGGCGCCACGGGCTTGTCGCCCGCGTTCTCCTCGCTCGGCCCGCAGGCCGTGGCGGTGAGCGTCAGCGCCGCGACGGCGGAGACCGCCGTCAGCAGCGGACGGATCGATCGCATCTCGTGATCCCCCTGGGACTTCGTCGGTGTGTGCATGAGTGCGGCGGCCGTGATCACGCGGACGGCCGGCCCCCACTATGCCGGTGCCGGAGGGGACGGTACGCGCCCGGCCGCCGGTTCCGGACCCCCGGCAGCCGTTGCCGGGCCGTGATCCCGGACACGCCAAGGATCTTGCGCCCGGCCCGTGATCCCCGGCAGATCCCGTCGTTGGTACGGGCGGGGGACACCACGGTGGCGTGCGGAGGCGCGGTGCGGCGCCTCGGCGGAGCCCCCGTATGTGCAACGCAACCGTTACAGCGGGAGGACAGCGAGCCGTGGCCGTCACCGAACCAGCTCCGGCCGTCACACCGGACACGCGGACGCCCAGCCGCCCGGCCGGCGGCCCCGGCGCCCCGGCACCCACCCGCGCCGGGCGCGCGGAACCGGGCCGCGCCGAGCGCGAGGACACCGGATACGAGGGCATTCTGCGCCGCCAGTCCCAGCGGGAGTCCGCGGCCCGCACGTACGCCCGCTCCCTCCCGATCGTTCCGGTACGCGCCCGGGGGCTGACCATCGAGGGCGCGGACGGCCGCCGCTACCTGGACTGCCTCTCCGGCGCCGGAACCCTCGCCCTCGGCCACAACCACCCCGTCGTCCTCGAAGCCGTCAAGAAGGTCCTCGACTCGGGCGCCCCCCTCCACGTCCTGGACCTCGCGACCCCGCTCAAGGACGCCTTCACCTCGGAACTCTTCGCGACCCTCCCCGGCGAACTCGCCCGGGACGCCCGCATCCAGTTCTGTGGGCCGGCCGGCACCGACGCCGTCGAGGCCGCCCTGAAACTGGTCCGCACCGCCACCGGCCGGCGCGGACTCCTCTCCTTCACCGGCGCCTACCACGGCATGACCGCCGGAGCCCTCGACGCCTCCGGCGGCGCGGACGACGTCCGGGTGACCCGGCTCCCGTACCCCCACGCGTACCGCTGTCCCTT
>NZ_JAPSIW010000858.1 GCF_031178505.1 Streptomyces sp.
ATGCGCACCGCCGAACAGTGATCCGATCGTGAGAGTTCCGAACTGATCAAGAGCGCCTCTATAGTGCGAGCGCGAACCCTTACCAGTGCCCGCTTGAGAGTCGGTTGATGTCGGCGTCCTCCACCCCCTTCCGCCCTGCCCTGACCGCCTCCCTTCTGACGGCCGCCGCGGGAGGAGCCCTCGCGGCCGCGGCGGTGTCGGCCGCGCCGGCCGGGGTCCGGCCCGCGCTCGGCTGGTTCGCCGTCTGCGGCGTCGTCCTGCTGTCGGCCGCCGCCTTCGCCGTCACCTGGTACGGGCGCACGGCACGCGCGCTCGCGAGGAAGGCCGAGCGGCTCGCCGCCCAGGTCGCCTCCCAGGACGCGTACGCCGCCCAGCGGACCGCCGCCGCCGAACGCGAGCTCGCCGCCCTGAAGGAGCGTCACCGGGCGGAGACGGCCGCCGCGGCCACCGCGCACGCGGCACAGGTGGAGGAGCTTCTCCGCTCCCACGAGGCCGAGCGGGAGCGCGTCGCCGCCGGCCTCGGGGCCGAGACCGAGCGGCTGCGGGACCGGCTCCGCCGGGCCGAGTCCGCCCGCTCCGCCGCCATGGCCGCCGCCGCGAACGCCGCCGGACGCATGCAGGCGCTGGCCACGAGCATGATGGCCGACCTGCGGGAGATGGAGCACCGGCACGCCGACGAGGACGTCCTCACCGACCTGCTGCACCTCGACCACCGCACCGCCCAGGCGGGCCGGCTCGCCGACTCCGTCGCGGTGCTCACCGGCGCCCGGTCCGGCCGGCGCTGGGCACGCCCGATCGTCATGGAGTCGATCCTGCGCGGCGCCATGGGCCGCATCGCCGGATACCAGCGTGTACGGCTCCACTCGCACTGCGAGGCCGCGGTCGCCGGGCACGCGGCCGAGGGCGTCATGCACGCGCTCGCCGAACTCCTCGACAACGCGGCCAACTTCTCCCCTCCCACGTCCGAGGTGCACGTGTACGTGGAGGAGGTGCCGGCGGGCGTCGTCGTGACCGTCGAGGACAGCGGCCTGCGGATGAGCGACGTGCAGCTGCGCCGGGCGGAAGCCGCCGTCGGGGCGGCGGCGCAGGACCTGGCCGGCCTCTCGGGCACCCGCCTCGGCCTCCACGTGGTCGGCCGGCTGGCCCGCAAGCACCACCTCACCGTGTCGTTCCGCCCCTCGGCGCGCGGCGGCACCGGTGTCGTCCTGATGATCCCGCAGGAGCTCATCAGCCGTTCCCCCGAGACCGCCGCCGCCCCGGCGGGCGGGGCCCCGCTGCCCGTGGCCGGCGGTGGCGCGCGAGCCCTTCCCTCCCCCCGGACCACCGCTTCGGCGCCGGAGCCGGAGCCCGAGCACGAGGCCCCTCGGGACTCCCCCGCGGCGGGGGCCGCCGACGGTCCGGGAGAGCCGGACCCGGACGGAACGGATGAGGTGCCCCTCCCCCGCCGCCGGCGCGGCCGGACACTGGCCGCGCACCTCAAGCACGCCGAGCCGTCCCCCGCCCCGGCCCGGGACGCGGCTCCCCGGACCGGCGGGGCGGCCAGGACCTCCGCCCGGTTCGGCGGCTTCCACCGCGCCGTACGGGGAACGGGCCCGGCCCCGGACGACGACCGCCCGGAGCCGGCCGGAACCCCGGAGACACCGGCCGTCCCAGGGGCCTCGAAGGCCCCGCAGGACGTCGAGGCCCCACAGGCCCCCGCCACTCCTGAGACCCCCTCGGCCCCGTCCGTTCCCCCTGTTCCCCCTGGCACCTCCGCCGCGACGGCCGCACCGACCACGCCGCCGTCCTCGAACCCCCCGTACCCGGAAGGCAGTCCCGCATGACCGGCACCACCACCGACGAGAAGCTGAGCTGGCTCCTGGAGGGGCTGCTGGAACGCACCCCGGGAACCCGGCACGCCCTGGTGCTCTCCCGCGACGGCCTCAAGCTCTGCCGTACGCCCGGGCTCTCCGTCGACCAGGCCGACCAGCTCGCCGCCATCGCCGCCGGCATCCAGAGCCTCTCGCACGGCGCCTCGGTCGAGTTCGGCGACGGCACGGGCGGGGTCCGCTCCGCCATGGCCGAGTTCTACGGCGGCATCCTCTTCATCGTCGAGGCGGGTGAGGGCGCCCACCTCGCCCTGATCGCGGACGAGGACGCCGACGCCGGGCTCGTCGGGCACAACATGACCGAGCTGGTCGAGCAGCTGGGCGAGCACCTCGTCGCGAGGCCCCGGGGATGAGCCGCGTCAGGCCGGGTCGCGACGAGTCCCCCGACCGGCTCTACACCCTCACCGGAGGCCGCACCCGCGCCGGCTCCACCGCGTTCGACCTGGTGACGCTGATCGTCGCCGAGAGCGACCCGGTCCCCGGCATGCAGTCCGAGCACGCCGCGATCCTGCGCATGTGCCGCTATCCGACGGCCGTGGTGGAGGTCGCGGCGGGCCTCGGGCTGCCCGTCTCGATCACCCGCATCCTCCTGACCGACCTGCACGACACGGGCCGGATCAGCGCACGGCACCCGCGCCCCGCCCCGTACCGCCTTCCCGATCACGACATCCTGGAGCAGGTGCTCGTTGGACTCCGAAACCTCTGAACAGCGGCAGCGGCCGCGCCAGGACCGGCGCCTCAGCAGCACCGCCGACAACGGGCTGAAGATCGTCGTCACCGGCGGCTTCGGCGTCGGCAAGACGACGCTGGTCCGGTCGGTCAGCGAGATCCGCCCGCTGAACACCGAGGAGACCATGTCGCAG
>NZ_JAPSIW010000170.1 GCF_031178505.1 Streptomyces sp.
CAGCCCGGCGGGACGCGGGAGGGATCCGGCGGTTCCCCGGTCAGCACCACCGGGGCGCCCCCGGACTCCGGGAGGACCGACAGCAGCGCCCGGGTGTACGGATGGCGAGGGGCCGTCAGGACGGACTTTACGGGCCCCGTCTCCACCACCCGGCCCAGGTACATCACCGCCACCCGGTCCGCGATGTTCCAGGCCAGGCCCAGATCGTGCGTCACCACCAGGGCGGACAGCCCCAGTTCGTCGCGGAGCCGCAGCAGCAGGGCCAGCACCTCGCCCCGTACGGACGCGTCCAGGGAGGCGACCGGCTCGTCCGCGACGATGAGCTCCGGTTCCAGGACGAGCGCCCCCGCGATGACCACCCGCTGCCGCTGGCCGCCGGACAGCTCGTGCGGATAGCGCAGGAAGAACCGCTCCGGCGGCCGCAGCCCGGCCCGCGCGAGCGCCCCCGCCACCGCCGCCCGCTCGTCCCCCTCGTGGCCGTGGATCCGCAGCCCCTCCGCCACCGCGTCGTACACGGTGTGCCGGGGGTTCAGCGAACCGCTCGGGTCCTGCAGCACCAGCTGCGCCCGCCGCCGGTACGCCTTCAGCGCCCCCGACGCGTACACCAGGGGACTCCCGGCGAAGGAGACCGAGCCGGAGGTCGGCCGGACCAGGCCCAGGAGCGACCGGGCGAGGGTCGTCTTCCCGCAGCCGGACTCGCCGACCAGGGCCACGATCTCGCCCGCCCCGATGTCCAGGTCGACCCCGTCCACGGCCCGCGCGGGCGGCGCCCCCCGCCGCCCGGGGAAGGTGACGCGCAGCCCGCGCGCGGACAGCAGGGGACCGGTGACCGCACTCATGACACGCTCCCCACATGGACGCAGGCGGCCCGGTGTCCCGGCCCCGCCTCCCGCAGCTCCTGGTCCCGTTCGGCACAGGACTCCACCACCACCGGGCAGCGCGGATGGAACGCGCAGCCCCCCGGCAGACCGGCCGGGTCCGGCGGATCACCCGGAAGGCCGCGCGGGGCCCGCCGGGACGCCGGATCCCCGACACGGGGGAACGCCGAGGACAGCGCCCGCCCGTACGGGTGCGCGGCCGCCTCGAACACCTGCCGCGCCGGACCCTCCTCCACCACCCGGCCCGCGTACATCACGGCGAGCCGGTCGCAGGTGTCGGCGAGGACCGCCAGGTCGTGGCTGATCATCAGCAGGCTGATGGACTGCTCGGCGACCAGCCCCTCGACGAGGCGCAGGATCTGCGCCTGGATCATCACGTCGAGCGCGGTCGTCGGCTCGTCCGCGACGATCAGCCGCGGGTCGCAGGCCAGGGCCATCGCGATCATCACCCGCTGGCGCTGACCACCCGACAACTCGTGCGGATAGGCTGCCGCCCGCGCCGCCGGCAGCCCCACGTGTTCGAGCAGCTCTCCGGCCCTGCGGCGGGCCGCCGCGGGGGTCGCCCGGCCGTGCACCAGCAGCGGCTCCCCGATCTGGTCCCCGATCCTGCGGACCGCGTTCAGCGAGTGCATCGCGCCCTGGAAGACGATCGAGGCGCCCGCCCAGCGCACGGCCCGCAGCCGGCCCCATGACATGGTGAGGACGTCCTCGCCGTCGAGCAGGATCTCGCCGCTCAGCCGCGCCGACGCCGGCAGGAGCCGCAGCAGCGCCAGCGCGAGCGTGGACTTGCCGCAGCCGGACTCGCCCGCCACACCGAGCTTCTGCCCGGCGGCCAGGCTCAGGTCCACGCCCCGCACGGCCGGCACGGCCCCCGCCCCCGTCCCGTAGGTGACCCGCAGGTCCCGCACCTCCAGGAGACTCACCGTCCCACCCCCAGCTTCGGATTGAGCACCGACTCGACCGCCCGGCCGCACAGCGTGAACGCCAGCGCGACCAGGGCGATCGCGATCCCCGGCGGGGCCAGGTACCACCAGTGCCCGGAGGAGACCGCGCCCGCCTCGCGGGCGTCCTGGAGCATGCCGCCCCAGGAGACCACCGTCGGGTCACCGAGCCCGAGGAAGGCGAGGGTCGCCTCGGTGAGGATCGCGGTCGAGATGCCGAGGGTGGTCTGCGCGAGGACCAGCGGCATCACGTTCGGCAGCACGTGCCGGGTCATGACGTGCCGGTGGCCGCCGCCGAGGGCCCTCGCCCGCTCGATGTACGGGCGGGACTCGACGGCGATCGTCTGCGCCCGCACCAGCCGCGCGGTGGTCGGCCAGGACGTCACCCCGATCGCCAGGACCACCGTCCACACCGACCGGGACATGACGGTGGCCAGCACGATCGCCAGGACCAGCGTCGGCATCACGAGGAACCAGTCGGTGATCCGCATGACGACGGTGGCGAACCAGCCGCCGTAGTGACCGGCCACGATGCCCACCAGGGTGCCGATGGCGACCGAGAGGACCGCCGCGAGCAGCCCCACCAGCAGGGAGACACGGGCGCCCTGGACCAGCAGCCCGAGCAGGGAGCGCCCGAACTGGTCGGTGCCGAGCGGGAAGGCGGCGCTCGGCGCTTCGAGCGCGGTGCCGGGCGCGTTCGTCACCGACTGCACGTCGGAGCCGACGAGCAGCGGCGCGGCGAGCGCGAGCAGGCCGATCACGGCCAGGCCCGCGAGGCCGTACAGTCCGGCGCGGTGGGTGCGGTACGCCCGCCAGAAGCGGACGGCCGAGCCCTTGCGCCGTTCCCATGTGAGAGAGGTCATCGGCCCACCCGGGGATCGAGCAGCGGATAGAGCAGGTCGGCGATCAGGTTCATCAGGATCATCGCCCCGGCGAAGACCACGAACAGGCCCTGCACCAGCGGCAGATCGGGCACGCTCAGCGCCTGGTAGAACAGCCCCCCGAGCCCCGGCCAGGAGAACACCGTCTCCACCAGGATCGAACCGGCCGCCACGTGACCGAGGTTGATGAAGATCATGGTGACGGTGGGCAGCAGCGCGTTGGGCACGGCGTGCCGGCGCCGCACCGCGTCGTCGCGCAGCCCCTTCGCCCGCGCGGTGGTGAGGTAGTCGCCGCCCATCTCGTCGAGCAGCGAGGACCGCATCACCAGGAGCGTCTGCGCGTAGCCGACCGCGACGAGCGTGACCACCGGCAGGACGAGGTGGTGGGCGACGTCGAGGACGTACGCGAGGCCGGTCTCGCCCGTCCCCGACTCCATGCCGCCCGTCGGGAAGAGGCCGGGGACGGGGCCCGTGCCGACGGAGAAGACGATGATGAGGAGGAGCCCCAGCCAGAACGAGGGCACCGACCACAGCGTCAGCGCGAGACCGGTGTGCAGCCGGTCGCCGAGCCCGCCGTGCCGCCAGGCGGAACGGGTGCCGAGCCAGAGCCCCAGCGCCGAGTAGAGCACGACGGCCACCCCGGTGAGCAGCAGGGTCGCCGGCAGCTTCGCCGCGATGAGCTCCCCGACCGGGGCGCGGAACTGGAAGGAGGTGCCGAGGTCGCCGCCCAGCGCCTTGGCGCAGTAGTCGGTGAACTGCTGCCACAGCGGTTGGTCCAGGCCGAACTGGCGCCGCAGTGTATCCAGTTGCTGCGCCGAGGTGGGGACGCCGTGGGTCATCGCCTTCACCGGGTCACCGGGGATGATCCGGAAGAGGAAGAAGCTCGTCACGAGGACGGCGAACAGCGAGACGGCCGCGCCGGCCAGCTTCCCCGCCGCGTGACGGAGATAACCGGTTCCGGGGCGGGTGCGGGGCGCGCCGCCCGTGGTGCGGGCCCCGGGGGTCCGCACCACGTCGGCGGGGGTGCTCGCGGTCGTCACGGACTACTCGCGGTCGTCGGCGGAGGCACGGCGGCGCAGACCGAGGACGACGGCGGCGCCGGCCACCACGACGACGGCCGCCCCGATGCCCACGACCAGGCCGGTGGAGGAGCCGCCGCCGGAGCCCCCGCCGGAGGCGGCGCCGGCCGGCACGGCCGACCACCAGCTCCAGTAGCCGTCCTGTCCCCAGAGGTTGCCGGCCGCCTCCGGCATGGTGGTGATGGACCTGATGTGGTCCGTGCGGTACGCCTCCAGGGCGTTGGGGTAGGCCATGACGTTCATGTATCCCGTGTCGTAGAGCCGGGACTGCATCCGCTTCACCAGCTCCGCCCGCCTGGCCGGGTCGTACTCCTCCGCCTGCTGGGCGTAGAGCGCGTCGAACTCCTGGTCGCAGATGAAGTTGTCGGTGGCGCCGGTGTCCTTCGGGGTGGCGGGCAGGGTGCCGCAGGTGTGGATGGAGAGGACGTAGTCGGGGTCCGGGTTGACCGACCAGCCGTCGAAGGCGAGGTCGTAGTCGCCCTTGAGCCACGGGTCCGAGACACTGTCCAGGCACTCGACCTTCAGGCCGATGCCGAGCTTGCCCCACCACTCCTGGAGGTACTTGCCGACCGCCTTGTCGTTGGGGTCGGTGGCATGGCACAGGATCCGGAAGTCCAGAGGCCTGCCGTCCTTGCCGGCCCGCTTGCCGTCGGCGTTCCTGCGGTAGCCGGCGGAGTCCAGGAGCCGCTCGGCCGCGGCCGGGTCGTACGCCCGTTTCTGCGTGGCGGACGGCTTCCAGAAGTACGCGCCGAAGCGGGGCGGGATGTAGCCCTCGCCCTCGACGGCGTGCCCCTGGAAGACCTTCTCGACGAGGGTGGCGCGGTCGACCGCGAGGAAGAGGGCCTTGCGCACGGCCGGGTCGAGCAGCGCCTTGTGGCCGTTGCCGAAGGCGGTGCCGTCCTTGGCGCGGGCGCCGGGGTTGGTGGCGAGCGCGTAGAAGCGGCGGCCGGGAGCGTCGTTGACCTTGATGTTCTTCTGCGTCCTGAGCGCGGCGGCCTGGGCGGGCGTCAGGTTCGGCACGAAGGACACCTCGCCCTTCTGGAGGGCCGCGACGGCGGCGTCGCCGTCCTTGTAGTACTTGAAGACCAGTTCGTCGAACTTCGGCGCGCCCCGCCAGAAGGACTTGTTGGGCTTGAGCTTCAGGTACTGGTCGACCTTGAAGTCGGTGATGACGAAGGGGCCGTTGCCGACGATCGGGAACCGCTGGTCGTTGTTGAACTTCGAGAAGTCCCCCACCTTCTCCCACACGTGCTTGGGCACGATCGGGACGTCGAGCGCGGTCATCGTGGCCTGCGGCTTCTTCAGTTCGATGACGAGCGTGCGCGGGTCGGGGGCGGTGACCTTCCGGAAGTTGGCGGTGAAGCTGCCGTTGGCGGTGGCGGCGTCCGGATCGGTCATCATCTTGTTGAAGGTCCAGGCCGCGTCCTCAGCGGTGGCCGGCTTCCCGTCGGACCAGGTGGAGTTCTCCCGGATCGTGTACGTCCACGTGAGCTTGTCCGCCGACGGCTTCCAGGACGTGGCGAAGCCCGGGACGGTGCGGGCGTCCTTCGGGTCGTAGTTGGTGAGGTACTCGTACGCCAGGCGGTGGATGCTCGTCGAGGTGAGCTTCTGGGCGAGGAACGGGCTCAGCGAGTCGATGCTCTGCGAGACCGCGACCGTCAGGGTGGTGGGACCCGACGCGCCCCCCTCGGCCCGGGCGGTGCCGGGGACGGCCACGAGCGAGGCGGCGGTGACACCGGTGGCGAGCAGCAGGCGCAGGGCTCGGCGGGCGGGCTCGGCGGGACGGGGTGGAACCTTCGTGACCATGACCATGGGACGTGACCTCGCGTCGAGGGAATCTGGCGTGGAGTCGTGGATCTTGGACGGACGACGGGTGAAGCGAAGGTGTATCAGCGGTGGTCTGCCGTCGTCAACGATCGCTCAAACCCCGTGTGGGCTGCGGGAACGCCATGAGGCCCCGTACCGGTTCACCGGTACGGGGCCTCATTGGTCTACTCCTGTGACGCCTTACTGCTGAGGGGCTGGCGGCGCCTGCGCGGGCTGCTGCTGCGGCCAGTTCGGCGGCGGGAAACCGCCCTGGCCGCCGGCCGCCTCCTGGTCCTGCGGCTCGGCCTGCGGGGGAAGCGGCTGCCCCGGCTGCGCGGGCGGACCCGCCTGCGGCTGCGGCTGCTGCCAGCCCTGGGGCGGACCGTACGGCTGCCCGCCGCCCTGCGGCGCGCCGTACGGCTGACCCGGGGCGGGCTGCCCCGGCGCCGGGGCGTGCGGTGCGCCGGGCGCGGGCTGGGCCCCGTACGGCTGTCCCGGCACCGGCGGCTGCCCGTAGGGCTGCTGCGGCGGGTACGGCTGCCCCGGCGCGGGCTGCTGCGCGCCGTACGGCTGGGCGGCGGCCGGCGGGGCCCCGTACGGCTGTCCCGGCACGGGCGCGGCCCCGTACGGCTGTCCCGGTACGGGCTGACCGGGCATCGGCCCGGGGACGGGCCCACCGGGCACGGGCTGGGCCGGCGGCATCGGTCCGCCCGGCATCGGCGGGGCCATGTGCGGCGGCATGCCGCCCTGGCCGTCGCCGGTCCACAGGCCCTGCGCCTGCTGGGCCCGCGAGAAGTCCTCGGCCACCATCGCCGAGAGGTGGAAGTAGGCCTCCCGGGTCTTCGGCCGCATCATGTCGAGGTCGACCTCGGCGCCGGCCGCCAGGTGCTCGTCGAAGGGCACCACCACGACACCGCGGCAGCGGGTCTGGAAGTGCTGCACGATGTCCTCGACCTTGATCATCTTTCCGGTCTCGCGGACCCCGGAGATGACCGTGATCGAGCGCTGCACCAGATCCGCGTATCCGTGCGCGGAGAGCCAGTCCAGCGTCGTGGAGGCGCTGGAGGCGCCGTCCACGGACGGCGTCGAGATGATGATCAGCTGATCGGCGAGGTCGAGCACGCCGCGCATCGCGCTGTAGAGCAGACCCGTGCCCGAGTCGGTCAGGATGATCGGGTACTGCTTGCCCAGGACGTCGATCGCCCGCCGGTAGTCCTCGTCGTTGAAGGTCGTCGAGACCGCCGGGTCCACGTCGTTGGCGAGGATCTCCAGACCGGACGGCGCCTGCGAGGTGAACCGCCGGATGTCCATGTACGAGTGGAGGTACGGGATCGCCTGCACCAGGTCGCGGATGGTCGCCCCGGTCTCGCGGCGCACCCGGCGGCCGAGCGTACCGGCGTCCGGGTTCGCGTCGATCGCCAGGATCTTGTCCTGCCGCTCGGTGGCGAGGGTCGCGCCGAGCGCGGTGGTCGTCGTGGTCTTGCCGACACCGCCCTTGAGCGAGATGACCGCGATCCGGTAGCAGGAGAGCACCGGCGTCCGGATCAGCTCCAGCTTCCGCTGCCGCTCCGCCTCCTCCTTCTTGCCGCCGAGCTTGAAGCGGGCGGCGCCGCCCGGGTTCCGGCTCGACTTGGGCTTCTGCTTGTTGTTGCGCAGCAGCCGGTCGGAGGAGAGCTCGACCGCCGCCGTGTACCCGAGCGGGGCGCCCGGCACGGACCGTTCGCGCTGGTCGTGCGTGACCGCTGAGGGCCAGGCCGCCCCCGTGCGCGGGTCCACCGGACCCTGCGCCTCCTGCGGGTACCCGTACGCACCGGGCTGGGGCTGCGGCGGCACCGGCGGCTGCGGGTGGGGCTGCGCCTGCGGATAGCCGTACCCCCCGCCCTGCGGGGCGGGCGGGTAGCCGTACCCCGGCTGCTGCTGCGGATAGCCGTAACCGCCGGGCTGCGGCTGGGCCTGCGGGGGCACGGGGCCCGGCGGCACCGGCGCGGCCGGGGGCATCGGCTGCGGCACCGGGGGCTGCGGGCCGGCGGGCGGCGCGGGCCACGGCTGGGCGGCCGGGGGCGCGGCGGGCTGGAAGGCGGGCGGCAGCGGCGGCAGCCCGGCGGTGCCCTGCGGGGCACCGGGAGCGCCCGGGTGGGGCGCGGCGGGGAAGCCCCCCTCCGGCGGGGCGGGCGCCTCGGCGGCGGGGAGCGGCCCGGGAGCGGCCGGCGGCGGCGCGGCGGGAGCGGCGTCCTCGACCGGGGCCTCGGCGGGCGCGGGAGCGCTTTCCGCGTCGTCGGGGGTGGAGTCCTGGGCGGGCTCGGCCGCACCCGCCTCGGGGGCGGCCGTCTCCCCGGCCGGCGTCGCGGCTCCCGCGCCGGCGGGGGACCCGCCCTCCGCGCTCACGGAGGTGTCGGCGCCGGCGGTGCCCGCGTCGGGGGCCTCGCCGCCTGTGGTGTCCGGCCCGGCCGCGCCTTCCGCGCCGGTGGTGCCACCGGCCTCGGCGCCGGCCGTGGCCGTCGGCGTGGACCCCTCCGGTGCCGCCTCGGCGGGCCCGGACGTGGACGCCTGGGCCCCGGACGCCCGTTCCTCCGTCTCGCGCCTCATCGCGGCGGGGGAGAAGCGCACGGTCGCGCCGCTCTGCACCTCACCGCCGCCGGTGGCGGGCGCGGAGGCGGGTGCGGGCGCGGAGGCGGGCGTCTGCTGGGCGGGTACGGGAAGCGGCGCTGCGGGCGCCGGGGCGGGGGCCGCCGGTGCCGGGACGGGGACCGGGCCGGACGCCGCCGGCTCCGGCGCCGCCGGGGCGGGACTCCAGCTGGGCTCGAAGCCCTGCTGCGCCGGGGGGTTCGGGTTCGGCACCGCGAGCGGGGCCCCGGTGGGCGGCGGGGGAGTGACCCCGCCCGTCCCCGCACCGCCCGACGCGTTCTGCGTGTACCAGGCGGGCGGGGTGTAGTCGATGGTGAACTCACCCGTCATCTCGGCGGGATCCGCGTCGGACTGATCGTCGGCGGGCGCGTTCCAGCCCCCGTGGATCTCGTCCCGATCGCCGTTCACTTTGCCTCCTGGTGTGGTCGAGCACCCGTGTGCCGTTGCTGGGCGGGGCCCTTCCACCCTAAACGCCGCGCGTACCGCTCGGGCAGGCCCGACCGGCCCTCCCCGAGCGCCTCCGCGCACCGGTTCCGCCCCCAAGTGATCCGGCCACGCCGCAGAGTGAGAACCCCGCCCGTTCAAAACGATGCAAAAGCGGACGTACTTGAGCGACGGGTGTCGCTCAGTCCATCCGGCGGGCGCCGCCCAACAATCCGGTCTCGGCGTCCGTGCCCTGCGTCATGACGAACTGCCGGTCGCCCTGCGTGCACCAGAGCGTCACTCCGTCGGCGAGCGTCGAGAGCGTCTCGTACTCCTGGCGCGGCAGGCCCATGATCCGGCCGATCTGCACCGCCTCGTCGGGGGAGACCCGCTGCACCCCGACCAGGGAGGACTTCTCCAGGAGCCGGGGCGCGACCGGGCTCAGATAGGGGAGCAGCGTCACCACCGACTGCCAGGGCGCCGAGACCACCCGGCCGCGCGGCGGACGCATGCCGCAGTCGCGGACGACGACCACCGGGCTGCCCGCGGAGGCGCCCTGCGGCGGCACCCGCCCCACGTCGTGCAGCGTGACGCAGGGCTGTCCGCCGCCCGCGGCCTGCGCGAGCGCCGTCCACGCCTGCGCGCGCCCGGTCTCCACCGCCACCCGGGCTCCGGTCGCCGCCGCCCGCAGCGCCAGCACCTGCGCGGTCCACAGACCGCCGATGAGCGTCACGTCGTACGGCACCGGCCGGTTGATGCCGAGCACGGCGGGCCGCCCCTCCGCGTCGACGCCGATCACCATGCCGTCGTCGCCGACCGGCAGGGCCAGCGCCTCCAGGTGTTCGAGCGGTACGGAGTGCCGGTCGCGGCGCGGGCCGACGAGCCCGAAGCCGAAGCGGGGGCGCGCGCCCCGGCCCGTACGCCGGGCGGCGGCACGGGAACCCCCGGCACCGCGCCCGGTCCCGCGCCCGGACGGCCCCGCGGGCCCCGTGGAGTAGGCGGACATCAGCGCGCACCTCCCAGCGGCAGCGTCGCGAGCATGCCCGGCACCTGTTCCCTGTCGAGACGGACGAGCCCCGTCCGCACCCCGCGCGCGGCCCGCTCCAACTCGTGCCGGGCGGCCACCAGTTCCTCGTCGCTGCGCCCGGTGATCCGTACGTGTCCGGTCACCGTCACCTCCTGCCGGTCCCCGCCGCTCAGCGTCAGGCTGAACGTCGTCGCGAGCGCGGGCAGCGAGGTCAGCAGGGCCACCAGCTGCGGCATCGAGGCCCCCGGCCCGCCGCCCGGACCGCCCAACTGGGGCCAGCGCCCCACCCAGTACGTCGTGTGCCGCCGGTCGTCGACCCGCCAGGTCCGCGCCGTCTCCTGCGTCCGCCGCCCCGGCGCCTGCCCCCGGCCCGCCTGCGCGATCGCCATCGGGCTGGCACAGGTCGAGGTGGCGAGTGCCGCCGTCAGCTCCTGCTCGGTGAGCACGCTCGCCCGGAACCCCGCGCCGGCCAGCCGGCTCGCCAGCTGGTCCGCCGCCCGCACCAGGCACTTCTGCGCCCCCGTCAGACCGCCGCCGCGCGCGGCGACCGCCTCCGGGCACAGCTCGGGGTCGAGCTTGAGCGCGATCCACGTGATGCGCACGGCGGGAGAGCCCGTCTGCGCCTGGAGCGGCCCGTAGTTGCGCGCCGCCATCGACTGCGCCGGCAGGTGCGGGGCCGGTGCCGGCTGGGTGTGCTGGACGATCTGCGCCGACTCCAGCCGGATGCCGTCCACGCTCAGCACGTCCCGGACGAGCGCGACCGGCAGCGGGCGCGCCGCCCGGTCCGGGCGCAGCGCCGTCCCGTCCGCGTCGACCCGCAGGACGGCCGTCAGGAAGGTGCCGTCCCCGATCATCCCGACCGGACGCCGGTCGCGGTCGCTGTACGTGTACGTACGCAGCGCCGGGTCGCACTCGACCACCGGCGCGAGCCCCGGCTCCGTGCCCTCGGGCACCGTGAGCGAGGCCGCCCGGCGCGTCCGGGCGCGCAGCGCGAGGAAGGTGCCGAGCCACTCGGGCATCGACCGCTTGTGCCGCCGCACCACCGCGAGGAGGACCAGGACGACGGCGAGCACACCCGCCGGCACCAGGAGGACCGGGTCGACCACCCAGGCGACGGCGAGCACCGCCGCCGCCACCTCG
>NZ_JAPSIW010000171.1 GCF_031178505.1 Streptomyces sp.
GATCTCCGTGGTCGGCATCGAGAAGGTGGTGCCGACCTGGCGGGACCTGGAGGTGTTCCTGCAGACCCTGCCGCGTTCCTCGACGGCTGAGCGCATGAACCCGTACACGAGCATGTGGACGGGGACCGCGGACGGCGACGGGCCGCGCGCCTTCCATCTGGTGCTGCTCGACAACGGGCGCACCGCCGCGCTCGCCGACGAGGTGGGGCGGCAGGCGCTGCGCTGCATCCGCTGTTCGGCCTGTCTCAACGTGTGCCCGGTGTACGAGCGGGCCGGCGGGCACGCGTACGGCTCGGTCTACCCGGGCCCGATCGGCGCCGTCCTGACGCCGCAGCTGCGCGGTACCGCGAGCGCGCTCGACGCCTCGCTGCCGTACGCCTCCTCGCTCTGCGGCGCCTGCTACGACGTGTGCCCGGTCGCCATCGACATCCCCGGGATCCTGGTCCACCTGCGGCAGCGGGTGGCGGAGGAGGGCGGGAAGGGGCACCGCCTGGAGAAGGCGGCGGTCCGGGCCGCGTCCTGGCTGCTCGACCGTCCCGCGGCGCTCGCGGCGGGCGAACGGCTGGCGTCCGCGAGCCGCGCCGTGCTGCCGAAGAAGCTGCCCGGGCCGGGAGTCGGCCGCTGGACCGAGCACCGGGACCTGCCCGAACTGCCCGCCGAACCGTTCCGCGACTGGTGGAGGAAGAACCGCGCATGACGTCCCCGTCCTCCTCACGCGAGCGGATCCTCGCCCGGGTGAGGGCCGCCGTCGCCGGCTCGCCGGAGGCCCCGCCGGCCGTCCGCGACTACCGTACGAGCCACACCGCCGCCGATCCGGCGGCGACGCTCGACCTGCTGCACGAGAATCTGGCCGACTACCGCGCCCGGGTGCACCGCACCGGGCCCGGGGGGCTCGCGGAGCTGATCGGGCGGGTCCTCGCCGAGCGCGGCGCCCGCAGTGTCGCCGTACCGCCCGGCCTGCCCGCCGCCTGGCTCGCGCGGACGGCGGCACAGCTGCGGACGGACGGACCGCCGCCGCTCGCACCGGCGGAACTGGACGCCACGGACGCGGTGGTGACGGGATGCGCCCTGGCCGTCGCCGAGACCGGCACGATCGTCCTGGACGGCGGTCCGGGGCAGGGCCGTCGGGCCCTCACGCTGGTGCCCGACCTCCACCTGTGCGTGGTGCGGGCGCCGGAGCAGGTGGTGGCCTCCGTGCCGCTCGCCCTGCCCCGGCTCGACCCGGCGCGCCCGCTGACCTGGATCTCGGGCCCGTCCGCGACGAGCGACATCGAACTGGACCGGGTGGAAGGGGTGCACGGCCCCCGGACGCTGGAGGTGGTCCTGGTGACGGAGGGCTGAGGGGCGGGGATCCGTCCGGACCGGGTCAGGCCGATTCCCGCCGGACGAGTGCGGTCGGCAGGATGACCGCCGAGGGCTCCTCGCCGGCGATCCGGGCGAGGAGCGTGCGGACCATCTCGGCGCTGATCCGGTCCCACGGCTGGCGGATCGTGGTCAGGGCGGGCCGGGAGGAGAGCGCCGCCGGGGAGTCGTCGAAGCCGCCGACGGCGATGTCCTCGGGGACCCGGCGGCCGGCGCGGGCCAGGGTGTCGAGGACGCCCTGGGCCATCAGGTCGGAGGCGACGAAGACGGCGTCGATGTCGGGGGCGCGTTCCAGGAGGACGCGGGCGGCCTCCTCGCCGCTGGCCCTGCTGTAGTCGCCGGTGGCGATCAGCGTCTCGTCGGCCGGCAGGCCGCACTCGTCGAGGGTCTCCCGGTAGCCGGCGAGGCGCTCGACCCCGCCGGGGGTGTCGAGGGGGCCTCCGACGGTGGCGATCCGGCGCCGCCCGGAGGCGTACAGGTGACGCACCATGTCACGGGCGCCCCCGCGGTCGTCGGCCGCGACGTAGCCGATGCGGGCGGTCTGCCCGAGCGGCTTGCCGCAGGCGACGACGGGGACGCCGGCCTCGTGGAGGCGGGTGACGACGGGGTCCCCGGAGTGGCTGGAGACGAGGAGGACGCCGTCGACGTGGCCGGCCTCGATGTAGCGGAGGTTGCGCCGGCGTTCGTCCTCGGTGCCCGCGATCATGAGGATGAGCGGGATGTCGCGGTCGGCGAGGGCCTGGGTGCAGGCGCGCAGGAGGACGTTGAAGTTGGGGTCCTCGAAGAAGCGCTCCTGCGGTTCGGTCAGGAGGAAGGCGACCGAGTCGGACCGGCCGGTGATGAGGGAGCGCGCGTGCCGGTTGACCACGTACCCGGTCCTGCGGATGGCGGCTTCGACGGCGGCCTTGGCGGTGGGGCTGACGTAGTGGCCGCCGTTGAGGACACGGGAGACGGTGCCGCGCGAGACGCCCGCCTCGCGGGCCACGTCGTGGATGGTCGCCGGGCGGCGCCTGCTCGCTGCTGTGTTCATGCTGTGTGGTTCCCCTCGATCCCCTGTGTTCAGGACTTTACGGCGCCGGAGAGCAGGTCGAGGCTCCAGAAGCGCTGGATGACGAGGAAGAGGGCGATGAGCGGGGCGATGGCCAGGAGCGCGCCGGTGATGACCAGGGTGTAGAGGGCGGGCTGGGAGGCGCCCTGCTTGAGGAGGGTGAACAGGCCGACGGTCATGGGGAACTTCTCGTCGTCGCCGAGCATGATGAAGGGCAGCAGGAAGTTGTTCCAGATGGCGACGAACTGGAAGAGGAAGATCGTCACCAGGCCCGGGGAGAGCATGGGGAGGGCGATCCTCAGGAAGATCCGCCACTCGCCGGCGCCGTCCATGCGGCCCGCCTCGACGAGTTCCATGGGGATGGCGGCCTCGGCGTAGACGCGGCCGAGGTAGACGCCGTACGGGGAGAGGATCAGCGGCAGCAGCACCGAGGCGTAGGTGCCGGTGAGGCCGGCCTCGGCCAGCAGCAGGTACTGCGGGATGGCGAGGATGACCGGCGGCATGAGGACGCCGGTGAGCATGACGTTGAAGAAGGCTTCGCGGCCGGGGAAGCGGTAGACGGCGAGGGCGTAGCCGGCGAGCGCGGAGACGGCGGTGGACAGGACGGCGCCCAGGCCCGCGTACAGCACGGAGTTGAGCATCCAGCGCCAGTAGATGCCGTCGCGGTAGGCGGTGAGGTCGGTGACGTTGTCGCCGAGGCCGGTGCCGGGCAGGAAGGTGAAGGTGGAGAAGAGCGCGTCGCCCGGTTTGGTGGCGGCGACGAGGACCCAGGCGACGGGCAGCAGGCAGTAGAGGGCGCCGAGGACGAGGGCCGCGGTGGGGAGCAGCGCGGTGCGGCGGGGGCCTCGGGTGCCCGCGTCGGCGGCGGGGGGCGGGCCCTGGGCGGCGCCGGGGGTGGGGCCGGCGGCGGGGGCCGTCGTGCGCGGGGCGGGGGAGGTGAGCCCGGTCATCGGCCGGCTCCTTGTGCGGTGCGGCGGTTGGAGGCGCGGAGGAGGGCGAAGGAGAGCACGAAGGTGGCGAGGGCGAGGATCACGGCGGTGGCGGAGGCGGCGTGGATGTTCCCGCCGGTGAAGGCGTCGTTGTAGACCTTCATCAGTGGACTCCAGGTGGAGGGGATGCCGTTGGTGAGCGGCCGGAGCGTGGTGGGTTCGTTGAAGACCTGGAGGGTGGCGATGACCGAGAAGAAGAAGGTGAGCACCAGGGACGGCGCCACCATCGGGATCTTGACGCGCAGGGCGATCTGGAACTCGGAGCACCCGTCCAGCTTGGCCGCCTCGTAGATCTCGGCGGGCAGGGAGCGCAGCGCCGTGTAGATGACGATCATGTTGAAGCCGGTGCCGCCCCAGACGGCGATGTTGGCCATGGCGAGGTAGAGGGGGCCGCCGTCCATCAGGTCGGGCCGCGGAAGGCCGAGCCGGTCCAGGAGGAAGTGGAAGGGGCTGACGTCCGGGAGGTAGAGGAAGCCCCAGAGGACGGCGGCGATGACGCCGGGGACGGCGTACGGGAGGAAGATCGCGAGCCGGGCGAAGGAGCGGGCCCGGACGCGCTCGGAGTCGAGCAGGAGCGCGAAGAGCAGGGCGAGGCCGAGCATGACGGGGACGACGAGGGCGCCGTAGCCGAGGACGCGCAGGGCGCCGGCGGTGAACTCGGGGTCGGTGAGGGCGGAGGTGTAGTTCTCCAGGCCGGCGAAGACCTCCGACTTGGCGCCCTTGCCGAGACCGAGCCCCTTGATCTCGATCTTGTGGAAGCTGAGGCGGATCGCGTAGCCGATGGGCAGGGCGAAGAAGAGGACGAAGAGGACGGCGGCGGGAAGGAGGAAGCCGTACGGGGCCGCCTTGACCCCGTACGACCGGCGCACGCCCCGGGCGGGCTGCGTCACGGGGCGACCTCGAAGCCCTGCTTGCGCAGATCGGCGACGGTGGTGTTCCGGACGCTGGTGAGGGCGGTGCCGAAGGCGGCCCGCGTCCGGGCCTTGGCGGCCTTGCCGAACTCGTCCTTGAAGGAGGTGTAGGCGACGTTCACGTTCGGGCCCCAGGCGGCCGGGGCGGTGGTCTTCGCGATCTCGGCGGCGCGGGTGTAGAAGTCCGGCTGGTTGCTGAAGAAGTCGGGGGCCTGGGCGAGGGCGCCGCTGGTCTGGGCGGCGGTGGCGGCGGGGTAGATGCCGCTCTCCTTGACGAGGGCGGCGAGCGCCTTGGGGTCGGTGTTCAGCCAGACGGCGAACTTGGCGGCGGCCTCCTTGTGCTGGGAGTCGGAGGTGACGGCGGTGGAGGAGCCGCCCCAGCTGCCGGTGGCGGAGGCGCCGCGGGTCCACTGCGGGAGGGGTGCCATGGCCCACTTGCCCTTGGTGGCGGGGGCGGCGGTGGTCAGGGTGCCCGGGGCCCAGACGGCGGAGACCCAGGCGATCTGCTCGCCGGTGTTGAGGGCCTTGTTCCAGGCGGGGGTGTACATGGGCTGGTTGTCGATGGCGCCCTCGGCGACGAGGCCGCCCCAGAAGTCGGCGACCTTCCGGGTGGCGGCGTCGTCGACGCCGACCTTCCACGTGTCGCCCTCGAAGGTCCACCACCGGGCGCCGGCCTGCTGGGCGAGTCCGGCGAAGAGGCCGGCGTCGTTGGCGGAGAAGGTGGTCAGAGCCTTGTCGGGGGCCTTCTCCTTCAGGGCGCGGGCGGTGGCGGCGAACTCGTCCCAGGTGGTGGGTACGGTCAGGCCGTACTGCCGGAAGAGGTCGGCACGGTAGAAGAACATCATCGGCCCGGAGTCCTGCGGCAGGGCGTAGACGGCCTCGCCGCCGAAGGTGGTCTGCTGCCAGACGCCGGGGGCGAACTTGTCCTCGACGCCCCGGGTCTCCTTCGCTATGTCGGCGAGGGCGTCGTTGCTCACGAGGGTCGGGAGGGCCTGGTACTCGGCCTGGACCAGGTCGGGGCCCTCGTGGGCCTTGGCCGCGGTGATGATCTTGGTGACCAGGTCGTCGCCGGAGGCCTGCTTCTGCACCGTGACGCGGATGTCGGGGTGTTCGGCGTTCCAGAGGGCGGCGACCTTGTCCATGCCGGGCGCCCAGGCCCAGTAGGTGAGTTCGACCGGGCCGGTTCCGGCGCCTTCCCCGCCGCCGGAACCGGAGCCGCAGGCGGTGAGCGCGGTGGCGCCGAGGAGGACGGCGGTGGCGGCGGCGAGAGCGCGGCGCGTGATGTGGGGCATGGGTGGGTTCTCCCTGACCGAAAGGGGCCTCTCCTTCGGACGGAGAGGCCGACCATGCGTCTGTGAGCGTTCACAGTAGAGAAACGTTCCAGACACTTGTCAATGGTTGTTCCTGTGCGGTTATGTTGCGTTGCCACATCGAGACCTGGTGTGTGCACGTTCCCATGTGCGGGAACTCTTCAGCCCGTCCGAGGTTTCAGGAGAGACTCATGCCGCAGACCACTCCCAAGGGCCTGCACCGGCTCGCGTTCGGCGGGGACTACAACCCCGAACAGTGGCCGGAAAGCGTCTGGCAGGAGGACGTCCGGCTCATGCGTGAGGCCGGCGTCACCATGGTGAGCGTCGGGATCTTCTCCTGGGCCCTCCTCGAACCCGAGCGCGGCCGGTACGACTTCGGCTGGCTCGACCGGCTCCTCGACCTGCTGCACGAGAACGGCGTCCGCGTCGACCTCGGCACCCCCACGGTCGTCCCGCCCGCCTGGTTCTACCGCCTCCACCCCGAGGCGCTGCCGGTCACCGCCGAGGGAGTGCGGTACTCCCACGGCTCACGCGGGGCGATCTGCCACAGCTCCCCCGCCTACCGCGCGGCCGCCGCCGGCATCACCACCGAGCTGGCCCGCCGCTACGGCGGCCACCCGGCGCTCGCCCTCTGGCACGTCCACAACGAGTACGGCGTGCCCGTCAGCGCCTGCTACTGCGACAACTGCGCCGCCCACTTCCGCCGCTGGCTCGACCGGAGGTACGGCTCCGTCGAGGCCGTCAACGAGGCCTGGGGCACCGCCTTCTGGGGCCAGCGCTACGGCTCGTACGAGGAGATCGACCCGCCGCGCGCCACCCCGACCGCCGGCAATCCGGCCCAGCGGCTCGACTACCGCCGCTTCGCCGACGCGACCCTGCTGGAGAACTTCCGGACGGAGCGCGACATCCTGCGCGGCCTGGCGCCCGGCATCCCGGTCACCACCAACTTCATGACCGCGCTCAGCCAGTGCGACTCCGTCGACTACTGGACCTGGGGCCGCGAGGTCGACCTCGTCACCAACGACCACTACCTGATCACCGACGGCCGCCGCACCCACGTCAACCTGGCCATGGCCGCCGACCTCACCCGCTCGGTCGCGGGCGGCGCGCCCTGGCTGCTCCTGGAGCACTCCACGTCGGGGGTGAACTGGCAGGCCCGCAACCCGGCCAAGCGGCCCGGCGAGATGGCCCGCAACTCCCTGGCCCACGTGGCCCGGGGCTCGGAGGGCGCGATGTTCTTCCAGTGGCGCCAGTCCCAACGCGGCGCCGAGAAGTTCCACTCGGCGATGGTCCCGCACGGCGGCACCGACACCCGGATCTGGCGGGAGGTCGTCGCCCTCGGCGCCGGCCTCGACGCGCTCGCCGAGGTGCGCGGCACCCGCACCGTCCCGGACGTCGCCATGCTCTGGGACTGGCACTCCTGGTGGGCGCAGGGTCTCGAATGGCGGCCGAGCGAGGCCCACGACGCCCGCGAGCGGGCCGACAGCTTCTACGAGACGCTGTACGACCGGCACCTCACCGTCGACTTCGCCCACCCGGAGTCCGACCTGTCGGCCTACCCGCTGGTCGTCGTGCCCGCGCTCTACCTGACGACGGAGGCCGCGGGGGCCAACCTCCGCGCCTACGTGGAGAACGGCGGCACGCTCGTCGTCTCGTACTTCTCCGGGATCGTCGACGAGCACGACGCCGTGCACCCGGGCGCCTACCCGGGCGCCCTGCGCGAGGTCCTCGGCCTCACCGTGGAGGAGTGGTCCCCGCTCCTGGACGACCAGCGCGTCCGGATCACCGGTCCCGGCGGCGCCTCGCTCACCGGTGACGTGTGGACCGAGTTCGTCGTGCCGCGCGGCGCGGAGACCGTGTGGTCGTACGCGGACGGGCCCGCCGCCGGCCGGCCGGCCGTGACCCGGCACCGGCTCGGGCGCGGCACCGCCTGGTACGTGTCCACCCGGCTCGACGCGGCCTCGCTGGACGCGATCATGGCGGCCGCCTGCGAGGACGCCGGGGTGCCCGGCCGTCCGGGCCTGCCGCGCGACGTGGAGGTCGTGCGCCGCGCCGGTCCCGGGGGCCACTACCTCTTCGCGCTCAACCACTCCCCCGAGGACGCGGCGGTGCCGCTGGACGGAACCGGCACCGGTACGGAGCTGCTCGGCGGGGCGCCGGTGAGTGGCGAGCTCACCGTTCCGGCCGGAGCCGTGCGCGTCGTGCGCCTCGACGGCTGACGCCCGCCCACGCCCCGCTCCCCCTGATCTCCCCGGGGGCGGCCGCGTCGCCGCGCCGCCCCCGGGTGAGCCGCACCACCGCACCACGAGCACCACTGACACACCAAGGGAATCACCAGCAACACAGGCGCCACCAGCACACGAGCACCACCGTAAGGAACCACCGCACCACCACTTCCCCCACCTTCACCGTCGAAGGGACATCGACGATGCACCTCACCAAGAGCCGCTTCCGCCTGCGGGCCGCGGCGCTCGCCGGCGCCCTGGGCACCGCCCTCCTCGCCGGTCCGCTGCCCACGCAGCAGGCCGCCGCCGCGAGCACCCTCACCAACGGCGGCTTCGAGGCCGGCGGCACCGGCACGGCCACCCCCTCCGGCTGGTCCACCTACTCCGCCGCCGGCCAGAACGCCGCCTCCTTCACCGAGGCGGGCGGCCGCAGCGGCGGCCACCGCCTCTCGCACTGGTCCTCATCGGCGTACAAGGTCGAGACCTACCAGTACCTCTCCGGGCTCACCGACGGCACCTACACGCTCAGCGCCTGGGTGCGCTCCGGCGGCGGCCAGAAGGCGGCCTACCTCGCGCTGCGCAACTGCGGCTCGGCGGAGCAGCGCACCGACCTGCCGGTCACGACCAGCTCGTGGATACGGATCGTGACCTCCGTCAAGGTGGTCGGCGGCGGCTGCACGATCAGCGTCAACTCCGATGCCAACGCGGGCAACTGGCTCAACGTGGACGACCTCACCTTCACCTCCGGCTCGACCGGGCTCAGCGTGAAGGGCGTGGACCTCTCGGCCCTGAAGAAGAGCGAGGACCTCGGCGGCACCTACAGGAACGCCGCCGGGACGACCGGCGACCCCGTCGCCCTCCTCAAGGGCGCGGGCGCCAACTACGGCCGCCTGAAGGTGTGGGTGAACCCCGCCGACGGCTACAACGACAAGGCCCGTGTCCTCGCCACCGCCCAGCGCGTCAAGGCCCAGGGCATGAAGCTCCTCGTCGACTTCCACTACTCCGACATCTGGGCCGACCCGGGCGCCCAGACCAAGCCCGCCGCCTGGCAGGGGCACGCGTACGACCGGCTCAGGACGGACGTGTACGACCACACGTACGACGTCCTGAACGCCCTGAAGGCGCAGGGCACGCCCGCCGACATGGTGCAGATCGGCAACGAGATCAACACCGGCATGCTGTGGCCCGAGGGCTCGACCGCCGACTGGCCTCGGCTCGCCGGTCTGCTGAAGTCCGGCATCGCCGCCGCCAAGGCGGTCTCGCCGTCCACGCAGATCGCGCTCCACCTCGCGCACGGCGGCGACAACGCCCTGTACCGGAACTGGTTCGACAACGCGGCCGCCCAGGGCGTCCCCTACGACGTGATCGCGCTGTCCTTCTACGGCTACTGGCACGGCGCCCTGTCCGCGCTCCAGGCCAATCTGGACGACGTCTCCGCCCGGTACGGCAAGAAGGTCCTCGTGGTGGAGACGGCCTACCCGTTCCGTCTGGACAGCGAGGACGGGCACGAGAACATCATCGACCGGCCCTCGGAACTGGTGCCCGGCTATCCGGCGAGCCCGGCCGGTCAGTCGGCCTGGCTGCGGGACGTGATGAACGTGGTGGAGGCGGTGCCGAACGGCCGTGGGCTGGGCGTCGTGTACTGGGAACCGGCCTGGACCGCCGTCGCGGGCAACGGCTGGGACCCGGCCGACCCGGCTTCGGGCAACGGCTGGGAGAACCAGGCCCTGTTCGACTACGACAGCAGGCTGCTGCCGGCGGCCTCCTGGTTCGCCCACCGCTGACCTCCGCCGCAGCGGACCGGGCCCGTTCTAGCGCGGGGCGCGGAAGCCCAGGCGCGCCGAGAGGTCGCCGGCGCCGCGCACGGCCAGGGCGGTCAGTTCGTTCTCGCGCTCCTCGTGCCAGCGGTGGACGGGGACGGAGATGGAGAGGGCGGCGACCACCCGGCCGGCCCGGTCGCGTACCGGCGCGGCGACGCAGCTCACGTCCGGGTTGGACTCCCGCTGCTCGACGGCGACACCGAGGATCCTGATCTCGGCGAGCGCGGCGCGCAGCGCGTCCGGGTCGGTGAGGCTGTTCGGGGTCATCGCCGTCAGCTCGCGCCCGTCGAGGCGGGCTTCGAGCTCGGCCTCGGGAAGGGTGGCGAGCAGCATCTTTCCGACCGCCGTGCAGTGGGCGGGGAGGCGGCGTCCCGCGGCGGAGACCATCCGTACGGCATGGGTGGAGTCCACCTTGGCGATGTAGATGACGTCCATGTCCTCCAGGAGCGCCACGTGCACCGTCTCGCCGCAGGTCTCGGCCACCTCCTGGGCGACCTGCCGTCCCTCGGCCGCGAGGTCGAGCTCCTCGGCGTAGCGACTGCCGAGCTGGTAGGTGCGCACGCCGAGGCGGTAGCGGCCGGGCTGGTCGGGCACGGACACCAGGTAGTTGCGGGCGACCAGGGTGGAGACCAGTTCGTGGGTGGTGGTGCGCGGCAGCTGGAGGCGGCGGGTGATCTCCGGGGCGGAGAGCGTCCCGTCCCCGTGGAGGAACAGTTCCAGTATGTCGAACGCCCTGGTCACCGCGGGAACGAGTCGTCCCATGGCCCCCCACCTCACCCTCGCACCGTTCGGTATTCCATACTGCGATCGAAATCGCGAACAGAGACTAGCCGTGCGCCGGGGTGAGGGGCAACGCCCGGCGCCGGGCGGGCCGCAGCTCACGGTCACGCCGCTGCACCGGGCCGGCAGCCGGCCGGCCGGTCCTTCCCTCATCCATTCCGACGTCCCAAGGAGCAACCGCCGTGCGCATCACGGGAATCACCACTCATGTCGTCGGCACGCCGTGGCGCAATCTGACGTACGTCCAGGTCCACACCGACGAGGGGCTGACGGGCGTCGGGGAGACCCGGATGCTGGGGCACACCGACGCCCTGCTCGGTTACCTGCGGGAGGCGGAGGTCAACCACATCGCGG
>NZ_JAPSIW010000859.1 GCF_031178505.1 Streptomyces sp.
CCGCGCCCGGTCCTTCGTGGCGGCCCGCACCCACCTCGACGAGGCCAAGCTGACCGCGCTCGACCCGGCGGCCGACGTGACCGGCGTACGGGCGGCGCTGCACGCCGTCGAAGGGGTCTGCCTGGGTGGGGACGC
Organism: Streptomyces sp.; assembly: GCF_031178505.1. Classification (GTDB taxonomy): domain Bacteria; phylum Actinomycetota; class Actinomycetes; order Streptomycetales; family Streptomycetaceae; genus Streptomyces; species Streptomyces gulbargensis. The sequence goes on from NZ_JAPSIW010000859.1 coordinate 136, forward strand.
CGCCGGGCAGGCGGCGGGCGACGACGCGGGGCGGCGCTTCCGCTGGCTGATCGCACCCCGCTCGACCGTGGTCCAGCCGGGGCCCGTGCACACCGGTCTCACCGCCGACCCGGAGGCCGAGGTGGAACGGCTGCTCGACCTCCTCGTGCGCTGAGGGCACCGGGGATCACCCGTGTGACCGAGGAGTGACGGTGCGCACCCGGTGGGCCGTTGACACCGGGTGCCAGGGCTTCTAGCGTCTCGTCTGCGGACGATACTAAGCGGTCGCTCATGTGCGGGACGCAGGAGCGGGTCGAGAGCGTGCCGGCCGTATCCACGGATGATCCAAGGGCGAGGAGAAACCAAGCATGTCCACCACCGAGCAGCGCGTAGCCGTCGTCACCGGTGCCGCACGGGGCATCGGCGCCGCCACCGCGATCCGCCTCGCGGCCGAGGGCCGCGCCGTCGCCGTCCTCGACCTCGACGAGGCGGCCTGCAAGGACACCGTCGAGAAGATCACCGCCGCCGGCGGCACCGCCCTCGCCGTCGGCTGCGACGTCTCGGACGGCGCCCAGGTGGAGGCCGCCGTCGCGCGCGTGGCCGCCGAGCTCGGCGCGCCCACCATCCTCGTGAACAACGCGGGCGTGCTGCGCGACAACCTCCTCTTCAAGATGTCCGAGGACGACTGGGACCTCGTCATGAACGTCCACCTCAAGGGCGCGTTCCTGATGGCGAAGGCCTGTCAGAAGCACATGGTCGACGCAGGCTTCGGCCGGATCGTCTCCCTCTCCTCCTCCTCGGCGCTCGGCAACCGCGGCCAGGCCAACTACTCGGCCGTCAAGGCCGGTCTGCAGGGCTTCACCAAGACCCTCGCCAAGGAGCTCGGCAAGTTCGGCGTCACCGCCAACGCGGTCGCCCCCGGCTTCATCGTCACCGAGATGACCGCGCAGACCGCCGAGCGCGTCGGCATGGGCTTCGAGGAGTTCCAGGCCGCCGCCGCCTCCGCGATCCCGGTGCAGCGCGTCGGCCGCCCCGAGGACGTCGCCAACGCCATCGCGTTCTTCACCGGAGACGACGCCGGCTTCGTCTCCGGCCAGGTCATGTACGTGGCCGGCGGCCCGCTCAACTGACGTCCGCGAACCAGAGGAGGAGGCGGGCATGACCGCACAGGACAGGCCGGAACCGTCCGGCAAGGTCGCTCTCGTCACCGGCGCCAGCCGGGGCATCGGATACGGCATCGCCGAGGCGCTCGTCGCCCGCGGCGACCGGGTCGTCATCACGGGGCGGGGCGAGGAGGCCCTCAAGGAGGCCGTGGAGCGCCTCGGGGCCGACCGGGCGATCGGAGTGCCCGGCAAGGCCCACGACGAGGCCCACCAGGCCGCCGCCGTCGACGCGGCGATGGACGCCTTCGGCCGGGTGGACTTCCTGGTGAACAACGCCGGGACGAATCCGGTCTTCGGGCCCATCGCGGACCTCGACCTCGGTGTCGCGCGCAAGGTCTTCGAGACGAATGTGATCTCCGCGCTGGGCTTCGCGCAGCGCACCTGGCACGCCTGGCAGAAGGAGAACGGCGGGGCGATCGTGAACATCGCCTCCATCGCCGGTGTCTCCGCCTCGCCGTTCATCGGCGCGTACGGAATGAGCAAGGCCGCGATGGTCAATCTGACCCTCCAGCTGGCGCACGAATTCGCGCCGGTCGTCCGGGTCAACTCCATCGCCCCGGCCGTCGTGAAGACGAAGTTCGCGCAGGCGCTGTACGAGGGGCGGGAGGCCGAGGCGGCCGCCGCCTACCCGATGGGCCGGCTGGGCGTCCCCGAGGACATCGGCGGCGCCGCCGCCTTCCTGACCTCGGAACAGTCCGCGTGGATCACCGGTCAGACCCTCGTGGTCGACGGCGGCATTTTCCTGAACGCCGGTGTCGGCTGACCGATAATCGGACACTCTCCGGAATTCCTGTCCGGATTGGCCCCGATTACGGAGCGAATGCGTCGTGTGCCCCGCCAGGCTCGGCGATTGACCTGGCGGGGTGCTGCGGTATCGTCGGCCGACCCCAGGCTGAACGAGGAGCGTGCACGTGTTCAACCGGACGAGTCTGCAGGCCGCTGCAGCCCTTGCGTCCATATCCCTGCTGTCCGGATGCGGTGTGTTTTCGGACAGTGAATCCGCCGGGGAGAAGAGAATTGTCGTAGGGACGACGAGTTCGCCCTCCACGCTCGATCCCGCGGCGTCGTGGGACAACTCGTGGGAGCTTTTCCGGAATGTCTTCCAGACGCTCGTGAGTTTCCCGACCGGCAGTACGACCCCGCAGGGCGACGCCGCCGACTGCAAATTCACGGACACGTCCAGCCGGGTGTTCGAGTGCACGCTCCGCGAAGGGCTGACCTTCTCCAACGGGCACAAACTGGACGCCAAGGCGGTGCAGCACTCCATCGAGCGCATCCGCACCATCGACCACGAGGGCGGCCCCAACGGCATGCTGGGTTCCCTCCAGACGATCGAGACGGTCGGCGAGCGCCGTGTCGTCTTCCGCCTCAACCGGCCGGACGCGACCTTCCCCTTCGTCCTCGCCACCCCCGCCATGTCGCTGGTGGACCCGGCCGAGTACCCGG
>NZ_JAPSIW010000860.1 GCF_031178505.1 Streptomyces sp.
GTACCCGTCACCTTCCGGTGGAAGTTGCGCGGATCGAGGGACACGCCCCAGACCGCCTCGTACACCCTGCGCAGCTCACCGACCGTGAACTCCGGCGGGCAGAAGGCGGTGGCGAGCGAGGAGTACTCGATCTTGGAGCGGGCGCGTTCCACTCCGTCCGCGAGGATCCGCGCGTGGTCGAAGGCGAGTTCTCCGGACGGGCCGTCCTCGTCGTCGGCCTTCCGCTGTCCGAGCACCTCCTCGACCGGGGCCCAGCGGGCGCTGTTGGCGTCGCCGCCCGCCCGCGGGGCGGGGAGGTCCGGCGCGAGCGCCAGGTGCGCGACGCTGACGACCCGCATGCGCGGATCGCGGTCGGGCGCTCCGTACGTCGCCAGCTGCTCCAGGTGCGCCCCGTTGCCCGGTACGGGTTCGGCGGCGGCCGGGTCGTAGGCGGTCAGGCCCGTCTCCTCGAGCAGCTCGCGCGCGGCGGCGGCGCCGAGGTCCTCGTCGGCGCGGACGAATCCGCCGGGCAGGGCCCAGCTGCCCTGGAACGGCGGCTCTCCGCGGCGGACCACCAGGGTGCAGAGCGCGTGACGGCGCACGGTGAGCACGACCAGGTCGACGGTGACGGCGAAAGGCGGGAAGGCCGACGGGTCGTAGGGAGGCATGCGGCGATCATAGTCGTCTTCCTGACGATAAACACGCCCTGTGCCGACCACGACGTCGTGGTTCCCGCCGTGCCTCGGGGCTCGCCCGGTCTCGCCCCGGACGTCCCGTCACACCCCCAGCTGAAGGCCTTCCGCGGCCTCCTCGACCACCCCCAGGCCGAGGCGCCCGACCCGTACGGCGAAGGGCCGGCCGGCGACGACGAGCCCGGAGAGCCGGATGGCGCCGAGCGGCACGGAGGCCTGCGGGTGGACCGACACGGTTCCGCCGGGCGCGTCGGGCCGGATCCCGGCGAGGGCGGTGAGCGCGTGCACCGCCCCGGCCGCGGCGACGGCGGCCGGCCGGCAGGCGGCGGGATGGGGCACCGGCCGGGCTCCGGCCGCCCGCCGGTGCCCGGCGTACATCTCGGGCAGCCGGTACCCGAAGGAGTCCGCGGCGTCGAGGAGGCCGCGCAGCAGGGAGGCGGCCTCCTTCTCGTGACCGGTGGCGGCGAGTCCGGCCACGGCGACGGCGGTGTCGTGCACCCGGACGGCGCCCGCCCGGTGGCCGAGGGGGTTGTGTCCGGGTTCCTTGTCACCGAGGCTGCGCAGTCCCCATCCGGAGTCGAGCGCGGGGCTGCCCAGGAGCCGCGCCACCTGCTCCGTGGCCGCCTTGTCCAGCAGGCCCGGCGCGTACCGCCCGCCGCCGAGCAGCCCGGTGTCGAGGAGGTGGGCCGCCCAGCCGCCCGTGTGGGGCCAGGTGCGCCCGTCCGGTGTGCGGGCGGCCGCGGGTCCGCCGCCCGCCGGGTCGTCGGGCCGGAACTCCCGGCGGAACCGCTCGCGCAGCGCCTCCGCGGTGTCCCGCAGGTCGTCCCCGCCCGGCGAACCGCAGGCGTCGAGCAGGTCGGCGCCGAGCAGCGCGGCGCGGTGGGCGTGTGCCTGCGTCTCGGCACGCCAGGGCCCTCCGGGGCCGGGGTCCGGGACGAGGCCACCAGCCGCGGCGGCGCGGCGGAGCCAGCCGAGACACCGTTCGGCCACCGGCAGAAGCTCCTCGAGGTCCGCCGCGGGGAGCCCCCAGCGGCGGGCCTCGGCGAGGACGGCGGGGAAGCCGAGGGTGGCCTCGATGCCGGTGCAACGGGGCGGCAGGTGCGGGCCCGCGTCCCGGAGGGGACCCGGGATCCGTCCGGTATCGGGTCCGGCGCCGGTGAGTTGCCCGCGGGCCAGGGCCCTGAGGGTGCCCGCGACGAGCCGGGTGCCGAGCGGCAGGACCATGCGTGCGGCCCACAGTGCTTCGGCGGTGACCGGTCCGCACCGCCAGGGAGCGCCTGCCGCGAGGTGGACGTCCGCGGGGTGGGCGGGGTCGCGTTGGAGCAGGGCGCGCAGATCCCCGACGGAGGTCCGCAGGAGCTCGCCGGCGCGGGGGTCGTCGCCCTCGGCCACGGCTTCCGCCAGGAGGTGACCTCCGGGTCTCCCGGTGCCGCCGGTCGGGGTGGTCGCGCCGCCGCTCCCCCGCTCGGCCCGCACCCGCAGGACGATCGTGAAGGAGCTGCCGGGCGCCAGCTCGCACTCCCATCGCAGGACACCCGTGACCGCCAGCGCGTCCATGGGCGGCGGGTCCGCGGCGACGGCGACGGAGCGTCCGCCGTCGTCCGTCCAGCGCAGGCCCGTGCCGTGGACACTGGCGCGCAGTTCGGGTCCCGGCCGTCCGGACGCCACCGCGCCCAGGTCCGCGAGATCCGTGCCCAGAGTGAGGTCCACCGGGAGCCGGCAGGTGCGGGGGGCGGTGCTGCGCAGGACGATCCGCTCGGTGCCGTCGGCGTCGCGGGTGCGCTCGACGAGGAGGCCCGGGTCGGGACCGGGGTCACCGGGGACGCGCAGGGCACCGAGGAAGACGGCGCGGTCGGCGCCGGCGAGACGGCCCTGGAGGGCGAGGGGTTCGCGTCCGGCGACCCGCAGAACGCTGCGGGAGACGAGCCTCCGGCCCTCCCGGTACACGCCCTCCGGGCCTTGCCCGGTGAGCTGGCCGTGGGGGGCGTTGACGGTGAAGGCGGGCAGGGCGACGCAGAGGAGCGTGTCATGGACCGGCGGCAGTTCCCCCG
>NZ_JAPSIW010000172.1 GCF_031178505.1 Streptomyces sp.
TCCCTTCGTGCCGACCGTCTGGAGGGCGGTCGCGTCGAGGCGCGGTTCGCGGGCGACGAGGTCGAACATCTCGCGGGTGCCGGTGATCGCCGGGTCGTCCGGGTGCGGGGTGGCGACCTTGCCGCCGCGTACGACGTTGTCCACGACGATCAGGCTGCCCGGGCGGCTCAGCTTCAGCGCCCAGGAGACGTAGTGCGGGTTGTTGACCTTGTCGGCGTCGATGAAGACGAAGTCGAAGGGGCCCGCGCCCTCGCGCTCCAGGAGCGGGAGGGTGTCGAGGGCGGCCCCGGTGCGGATCTCGACCCGCTTGCCCAGGCCGGCGCGGGCGATGTTGGCGCGGGCCACGTCGGCGTGCTTCGGGTCGTACTCCAGGGTCGTCAGCGTGCCGTCGGCGGGCAGTGCCCGGGCGAGCCAGATGGTGCTGTAGCCGCCGAGCGTGCCGATCTCCAGGATCTTCCGGGCGCCGTGGACGAGCGCCAGGAGGTGGAGGAACTTGCCCTGGTTGGGGGCGACGGCGATCTCGGGCAGGCCCGCGGCCGTGGAGTCGGCGAGCGCGGCGGTCAGCGCCTCGTCGGCGGGGGCGAGGAGATCGGTGACATAGGCGTCGACCTCGGACCACTGCGGATTGGGCTGAGAGTGCGTCATGCGGCCGACGCTACACCGCGGTTCGTCCCCGAAGTCCGCCGTCTCCGCCGGGCGCGCAGCAGCACGCCGGCGGTGAGGGCCGCCGCGCCGGCGCCCACGGTGAGCAGCCAGACGGGGACACCGCCGGCGACGGTCAGCAGCCGGTCGGTGTACTCCACGCGGCGGTACGGCGTGTCGGCGACGGTCCGCAGAAGGTGGTCCCCGTCGATCCGCTCGGGGCGCGGGAAGCCCTGCTCCAGGGCGGTCAGGTGGACGGCGCGGCCTCCGGTGAGGCCGGCGAGGGGCCCCTCCGGGCGGTCGACGCGGCCCGCGAAGGTCACCTCGGGGCGCTCGCCGCCGATCGCCGAGCGCGGCTCCATGCGGTGGTCGGCGAGGACGTACAGGCCGAGGGACTGCGGCGTCCGCGCGAGGCGCGAGAGGCGCATCGGGTAGACGGGCTCGGACGAGGCGAAGGCGATCCGCAGCGGGGTGAGCTCGCCGCGCAGGACCGCGTTCTCCTTCTCCGGGGCGAGGCGGACGGCGACGTACTCCCACTTCCGCTCGACGTACGGCCGCAGCGCGCCCGGCAGGCGTTCGGGCAGGTCGAACCCGTGGGTGCGGAGCCACGTGCCGAGGGCCTCCGGGTCGGTGGCCGTCAGCCGGGCCACGTCGAAGGGGCCGAGCCGTTCGCGTCCGACGACACCGACCCCGGTGCCGTCCGCGCCGCCGGGCGCCGCCGCCCCCGCGCCGTCGCCGCGGCCCGCGTCGAACGGCCAGTCGTCGCCGCGCGGCCAGAAGTGGAAGCGGTCGCGCCGCTCGGGGGCGGTGAGGTCTTCGAGGTGGTCGAAGAGGTCCGGGTCGCCGAGCGTGACGTCGGCGCGGCCGGGCACCGGCATGATCCAGGCGGCGCGCCGGGCGTTGCCGCTGACGTGGAAGCGCATGACGATCGTCTCGGTGGTGCCGTCCCAGTGGACGGCGGACTCCTCGCGGTCCACGCCGATGCGCGCCGCCGGGTCCGGGATCATGGCGCCGCAGCCGCAGGCGTACGCCGGTACGACGAGCGTGCCGAGCAGCTGGAAGGCGAGCAGCGCGACGAGTGTGGTCAGGATTCGGTGTGTCCCCCGCATGTGGTGTCGGACGCGGGCCGGGAAGGGCCGGTTCCGTACGGGGCGGGGAGGACGGGCGATCCGGGCGGTACGGCCGCTTCCGTACCGGGCGCTTCCGTACGGGGCCGGGCGGGCGCCGAGGGACGGCGCGACACGGCGCCGGGCCGGTCCCGTACGGCAACGCGTTCCAGCCGTCCGGGCCGGCGTGGCGGGAACCAGCACCGGCCCGACCCTTGCGTACCCGCGGTAGCAGTCCTCAGACTGCTCGGGAAACTGGAACGCGTACCAGTCGCCCTGACGCGCCGGCCCGGCGGATGCCCGCACTCCCGGCCGGGGCCGAGGAGAGGACGAGGCCATGCCCGCGGAACCCGTCATCGTCGAAGCCGTACGCACCCCCCTCGGCAGGCGCGGCGGCGCGCTCGCCCGGCTCCACCCCGCCCGTCTCCTGGGGGAGGCCTACCGCGAACTCCTCGGCCGCACCGGCATCCCCGCCGACTGCGTCGAGCAGGTCGTCGGCGGTACGGCCACCCTCGCCGGGGAACAGGCGGGGAACCCCGCACGCACCGCCTGGCTCGCCATGGGGCTCCCGTACGAGACGGCCGCGAGCACGGTCGACGCCCAGGGCGGCTCATCGCAGCAGGCGAGCCACATGGTGGCCGACATGATCGCGGCCGGGGTCATCGACGTCGGCGTCTCCTGCGGCGTCGAGTCCACGTCCCGCGTACCACCCGGCTCCGGCTCCCCGTTCGGGTCCGGTGCCCGCGAGCCGCTCGGTGACGGTGCGGGCTCCCGGCCCGGGACCGGCAGCCCCTTCCCCGACGGCTGGGACGTCGACCTGCCCCACCCGGTCGAGGCCGCCGAGCGCATCGCCCGCCGCCGCGGACTCACCCGGGAGCACGCCGACGCCCTCGGACTGCTCTCCCGGGAACGGGCCGCCCTCGCCCGGTCCGAGGAACGCTTCAAGCGCGAGATCTTCCCCGTCCGGGTCCCCGCCACCGAGGAGGAGCGGGTGGCGGGGCACACCCCGGGGCGGCTCGTCGACCGGGACGAGGTGCCGGGCGACACCGGCATGGAGGAGCTGGCGCGGCTCAGGCCGCTCTTCCCCCTGGCGATCCACACGGCCGGGAGCGCGGCCCCGGCCGCCGACGGCGCCGCCGCGCTCCTGTGGGCCTCCCGGCGCGCGGCCCGCGCCCTCAAGCTGCGGCCCCGCGCCCGCATCGTGGCGCGGGCGCTCGTCGGCGCCGATCCGCACCACCCCCTCGACGGGCCGGTCGACGCGACCCGAGCGGTGCTCGGCAGGACCGGGATGAGCCTGCGGGACATCGACCTCGTGGAGATCGACGAGGTCTTCGCCTCGGTGGTGCTGGGCTGGGCGCGGGAGTTCGGGAACGACCTCGACGGTCTGGAGAAGGTGAACGTCAACGGTGGCGCGCTCGCGCTCGGCCACCCCGTCGGCGCCACCGGCGCCCGCCTCCTCACCACCGCCCTGCACGAACTGGAGCGCGCCGACAAGGAGTTCGCCCTCGTCACCGTGGGCGCGGGCGGTGCGCTCGCCGCCGCGACGATCCTCCAGCGGCTCTGAGGAGACCGCGGGAGGGGAAGAGGAAGGATTCCGGCCGGCCGGGCCCGGGGCGGCGGGCCCGGAAACGCCGCAGGCCCCGCCCCTCCGGGTGTGGAGGGCGGGGCCTTGCGGACGCGCGGACCGGGTGTGGGGGACCGGCGGGATGTCCGGCCGGGCTCGTGGACCGGCTGGACGCGCTGCGGCCGGGCTTGTGCACCGGCGGGATGTCGGGCCGGCCTCGTGGACCGGCGGGACGCGGGCCGACCCGTCGAGGGCCGGCCGGGTGTTGCGGGGTCGCGGCGCCGCCCGGGAGGCGGCGCGCCGACTGCCGCACGGCTCTGCCGTGCCGCGGTGGTGCGGGGCCGTGCGCGGTGACGTGCCGCGCCGGTACGGCGCGGGGCCACGGGGTCGCGGCGGTGAGCCGCGGGACTGCCCGGTACCGGCGGAGCCGCGCGGTACCCGTCGAGCTGCCTGCTACCGGCGGTGCTTCTTAGTACCAGCCGTTGGCCTGCCAGAACGCCCAGGCGGCGTTCGGGGAGCCGTAGCGCTCGTTCATGTAGTTCAGGCCCCACTTGATCTGGGTGGCCGGGTTGGTCTTCCAGTCGGAACCGGCCGAGGACATCTTCGAGGCCGGCAGGGCCTGGACGAGGCCGTAGGCGCCGCTGGAGGAGTTGGTCGCGGCGGGGTTCCAGCCGGACTCGTGGGCGACGATCTTGCTGAAGGACGCGTACTGCGAGGCGGGCACGATCTGCCGGGCGAGCTCCTGCGGGCTGGCGGCCGAGGCCGAGCCCGTCGTGCCCAGCACCGCACCGGACGCGCCGAGCAGCACGGCTGCGGAGGCGGCGAAGGTCTTCTGGCGGGCGGAGACACGAGTGGTGAGCGAGCGGAACAAAACGTCATACCTAACGTCGGGGACATGGGTCGCGCCGGGCGTTTTCGGCATGCCGGAACCAGAGCCCGGGAGATCCGGGGACTGGGGGGAACCGGCCGTCCGTGGCGCTGCGATCAGCACCGGCTGCCTGGCGACGTCCTCCAGACAAGCAAACCCGGCGGGCCGGTGCAACGACCCCCTGTACGAGGAAGGTTCGGACCCCCTGGGGTGCTCCGGTGGGCGCCTCACGCCTTGACGGTGGGTCGTTTCCGCAGGTGAGATCCCCATATGGGCGTTTTGGGGGGATTCTCCAGGTCTACTATTCCGGCTCGTACGTGACCTGGGTCCTATGAGGGGCCTCACCCGGGAGGGGCCTTCGGGACCCCTCGAATGTGACCTGGGCCGCGAAGTTCGCCCGCCGCGTGGCCCGTCGCAGCGCCCGCAGCAGCGGCCCGCCCACCGCCCACGTGAGGACGACCGTGAGGACCGCCCGCCCCAGGTCCCAGGCGAGGGAGGTGGCCACCACGTACGCCAGGAACCGCACCAGGTTCTCGCCCAGCGGGTCCCCGGGCCGGAAGGAGATGGCCTGCCCCGCCCCGCCGACGGTCACCCACCCGTACAGATTGGTGACCGTGCCGTACGCGAACGCCGCCACGACCCCGTACGCCGAGAGCATCAGCAGCTCGCCCCGGCCCCGGATCCGCTCCGGCCCGGGCAGCAGGCCGGCGCCCATGGCGAACCAGCCCATCGCCATCATCTGCATCGGCATCCAGGGCCCCACCCCGCCCGTCAGGAGCGCGGAGGCGAAGAGGGTGACCGCGCCCAGGACGAAGCCGAAGCCGGGCCCGAGGACCCGGCCGCTGAGCAGCATCAGGAAGAACATCGGTTCCAGGCCGGCCGTCCCCGCGCCCAGCGGGCGCAGCGCGGCGCCCACGGCGGCGAGGACGCCCAGCATGGCCACCGCCTTGGCGTCCATCCCGCAGTCCGCGATCGTCGCCACCACGACGGCGATGAGCAGCGGCAGCAGCAGGGCGAAGAACCAGGGCGCGTCGGCCGCGTGGTCGGTGACGGCGGATCCCGCGTCGGCCACCAGCGGCCAGCCGACGGCGGCCAGGCCGACCAGGGACACCAGCACCAGGGCCGCGACCGACTTCGGACCCAGCCGGATCGGACGGGCGGCGGCGCCGGCGCTCACAGGGCCGCCTCCACCTGTTCGACCGTGAGCCAGGGCCGGGGTGCGAGGACCTTCGCCACCTGCGGGGAGAAGGCGGGCGAGGAGACGACCACCTCGGCCGTCGGGCCGTCCGCCACCACCTCGCCGCCCGCGACGATCACCACGCGGTCGGCGAGTTCGGCGGTCAGCTCCACGTCGTGGGTGGCCAGGACGGTCGCGTGTCCCGCGGCGGCGAGGGTACGGAGGTGGGCGACCAGCCGGGCCTTGGCGGCGTAGTCCAGACCGCGGGTCGGCTCGTCCAGGAGGAGCAGCGGCGGGCGGCCGGTCAGGACGACGGACAGGGCGAGCGCGAGCCGCTGCCCCTCCGACAGGTCCCGGGGGTGCGTGCTGTCCGTCACGCCCGGCAGCAGCTCGGCCACGAGGGCCCGGCAGGTGCCGGGGGCGGCGCCCGCGTCCGCGTCGGCCGCCGCGCACTCGGCGGCGACGGTCTCCGCGTACAGCAGGTCGCGCGGCTCCTGCGGGACCAGGCCCACCTGCCGGATCAGGGCGCGCGGATCGGTGGTGTGCGGGGTCCGGCCGGCCACGCGGACGGCGCCGGAGGTGGGGGCGACCGTGCCGACGAGCGTGTGGAGGAGGGTCGACTTGCCGGCGCCGTTGCGGCCCATCAGGGCGACCGTCTCGCCGGCCCGCACCCGGAGGTCGATCCGGCGCAGCGCCTCGACCCGCCCGCGCCGGACGGCCAGGGCGCGCACGTCGACCAGGGGGCCGGGCGCCGTGTCCTCCGCCGGGGCGGTACGCGCCCGGCGGAACAGGGGTCGGCGCCCGGAGCCCCTTCCGGGGGACGCGGCGGACGGACCCGCCGCCTCGGCACCGCCCGCGCCCCCGGCCTCACCGGCGCCGCCGTCCCGCCCCGCGAGCGCGCGCGGCGGCCGCGGGGTGCGGTCGGCGAGGCGGTCGCGGAGGGCGGTGGCGCGGCGGCGGGCGTCGCGGACCGTCAGCGGGAGCGGGTCCCAGCCGGCGAGGCGTCCCAGGGCGACCACCGGCGGGTGGACCGGCGAGACGGCCATGATCTCGGCCGGCGGGCCCATGCGGCCGTCGGGGAGCAGAAGGACCTGGTCGGCGTACTGGACGACCCGTTCCAGGCGGTGTTCCGCCATGAGGACCGTCGTGCCCAGGTCGTGGACGAGCCGCTGGAGGACCGCGAGGACGTCCTCGGCCGCCGAGGGGTCCAGGGCGGAGGTCGGCTCGTCGAGGACGAGGACCCGAGGGTGCGGGGTGAGGACGGAGCCGATCGCGACCCGCTGCTGCTGGCCGCCGGAGAGCGTGGCGATCGGCCGGTTCCGCAGCTCGGCCAGGCCGAGCAGGTCGAGGGTCTCCTCCACCCGGCGGCGCATCACGGCCGGCGCGAGCCCGAGGGACTCCATGCCGTACGCCAGCTCGTCCTCCACCGTGTCGGTGACGAAGTGCGCCAGGGGGTCCTGGCCGACCGTGCCCACCAGGTCCGCCAGCTCGCGCGGCTTGTGGGTGCGGGTGTCCCGGCCGCCGACGGTGACCCGGCCGGTCAGGGTGCCGCCCGTGAAGTGGGGGACGAGCCCGGACACCGCGCCGAGCAGGCTGGACTTGCCGACCCCGGACGGGCCGACCAGCAGCACCAGCTCGCCCTCGGGCACGGTCAGGTCCACGTCCCGCAGGGCCGGCGCGGCGGCCCCCTCGTAGGTGACGGAGACGTTCTCGAAGCGGATCACGTGTCCTCCTTCGGTACGGGGGCGACGAACGCGGGCAGCAGTCCCGCCAGGACCGCGAGCGCCGGCCACAGCGGCAGTTCGGGTGTCTCCAGCGGGACGACCCCGGGACGCAGGGCGTCCGGTACGCGGGCGGCGGCGAGGACCATCGCGACGGCGACCGTGACGCCCGAGGCGGCGACCAGCCAGGACCGGGGCCCGAACCGGTCGGGCCGGTAGCGGGTGCGGACGGTCCTGCGTCCGCCGAGCCGGAGCCCCGCGAGGGCGGCGAGCAGCCCGGCGCCGAGCAGCGGCAGGCCGTACCCGGCGCCCTCCGCGGCGAGCAGCCCGTACGAACCGGCGCACACGCCGAGGAGACCGCCGAGGACCAGCGCGTTCGTGGTGCGGCGTACGGAGTCGGGGACGCGGGCGGTACGGCCGTAGCCGCGCGCGTCCATGGAGGCGGCCACGGCGATCGACCGCTCCAGGGCCCCTTCCAGGACCGGAAGGCCGATCTGGAGCACCGCGCGGACCCCGCCCGTGGGCCGGCCCCGCAGCCGGCGGGCGGTGCGCAGCCGCACCACGTCGGCGACCAGGTTCGGGGCGAAGGTCATCGCCACGACGACCGCGACCCCGGCCTCGTACAGGGCGCCCGGCAGCGACTTCAGCAGCCGCGCCGGGTTGGCGAGCGCGTTGGCGGCACCCACGCAGATCAGCAGGGTCGCCAGCTTGGCGCCGTCGTACACGGCGAAGACCAGCTGCTCGGCCGTCACCCGGCCGCCGATCCGCACTCCCCGCGCCCAGTCGGGCAGGGGCACCTCGGGCAGCGTGAACAGCGTCGTCGTGCCCGGGATCGGCGAGCCGAGGACCAGCGAGAACACGACCCGCAGAAGCACGACGAACAGGCCGAGCTTCACGAACGCGCCGTACGAGCGGGCCCAGGGCGCGTCCGTGCGGCGCGCCGCGACGACGTAGCCCGCGACGGCGACGACGAGGCCGAGGAGGAGCGGGTTGGTGGTGCGGGAGGCGGCGACGGCGAGGCCGAGCGCCCACAGCCACCACGCTCCGGCGTGCAGCGCGTTGGACCGGTTCGCCTCCGGGGCCACGAGTCCGGCCCCGGCGGCCGCGAATGCGCCGCGCCTCGCGGTGGCGGCGGTACGGCCTCCGGGACCGGGCTCGGACGTGCGGGTGGTACGGCGGCCGGGGCCGCGGGCGGGGGTCATCCGCGCCGGCGGGCCTTCCAGACGGCGGCGCCGCCGAGGGCCAGCACGGCCGCGCCGCCGACGAGCACGCCGAGCGACGGGCCGCCGCCCGAGGGCGCGGACGCGGTGCCCGTCCCCCCGGACGCGGGCGCGGACGGGGCGGGGGTGGCCGGCGGGGCGTCCGCGACCTGCTCGCCGCAGCCCTTCGCCGGGTAGCCGGCGATCCCGCAGAGCAGGGCCGCGCTGTCGTACCGCAGCGGCGTGACGACCGCCGCCAGGGCGTCGGCGGCCGTCGCCGACTCCGGGACCCGCGCGCAGCCGGTCCGCGGGAGGTCGCGGGGCGGGGTCTCGCCGGGCGGGGCGTCCTGCGGTCCGCCGAAGTCGACGACGACCGCGACCCGCTTCGTCCCCTCCCGCTCGGGCACGTGCCGGCAGGTCCGGGCGGCGTCGGGGGCGGTGGAGGGCCGGGCCGCGTCGGCCGCGTCGGTGCTGACCGCGAAGCGGAAGCCGATCGCGGAGCCGTCGGCGGGCCGGGCGGTCGCCGGGCCCTGCGTGGCGTACGTCCAGCGGCCGCCGTCGGCCTCCCAGAAGGACCAGTAGCGGTATCCGGCGGCCTCGGCCGAGGGGGCCGCCGCGGCGAGCGCGAGGAGCGCCCCGGCCGTGGCGCCCGCCGTCCGGGTACGGGCGCGGCCGGCGGGACGGGTCCGCCCGGGGGCACGGGTCCGGCCGGGGGCACGGGTCCGCAGGCGGGCCGCGGTCACTTCTTGCGGCCGCTCAGGAGGAAGCCGATGCCGACGCCGACGACCGTGCCGATGCCGATGATCCACCAGAGGTCGAAGCCGCCCTCGTCGTCGTCGCTGGTGGAGGAGGCGGAGGTGTCCGGGGTCTTGGGGGCCGGGCCGGTGGCGTTGAGCTGCTCGACCAGGTCGGCCTCGCCGAAGTCGCGCGGGTCGGCCTCCATGGCGCGGGCGGCGAGGATCAGCTGGGCGTAGGCGGCGGGGCCGCTCTCCTTCGCCCAGGCGGCGGAGTTCTGCTCCAGCCACTGGAGCGCGGGCTCGGCCTGCCGGCCGACACCGGCGGCGGCCAGCGCGACGACGGCGTCGGCGGTGTTGCCGAAGTCGGGCTTCTCGGCCGGGTCGGTCGCGCCCGGCATCGGCGGGGTGGTCAGGTGACCGGTCTTCACGAGCGCCTTCGCCAGGTACGAGGCGCCGTTGAGGGCGGCCCGCTCGGCGGTCGGCTCGGGCAGGTCGACGCAGGTCGGGGCCTGCGGCGGGGAGGCCTTGGTGGCGGCGACGCCCTTGCCGAGGCCGGCCAGGACGGCGGCCGCCGTCGCGTCGGCGTTGGCGAGCAGCTTGCCCGCCTTGTCCGGCTGGTAGGCGAAGGCGCCGGGGCCGGTCCCGTCCTCGCAGGGGAGGGCGAAGGTGAGGAGCGCGTCGTAGGGGGTGCGGCCCGTGGCGGAGGTGAAGGAGGTGGGCTTCACACCGGTCGCGGCGAGGGCGCTGACCACGATCGACGTGGAGTTGGCGTCGCTGGTGCCGCCGGGGCTGTAGCTCCAGCCGCCGTCCTTGTTCTGCGCGGACCGCAGCCACGCGGTGCCGGCCTTGACGGCCCTGTCGGCCTTGGCCGGGTCCGCCGCCTGGCGGCGGACGGCGGCCAGCGCCTGCACGGCGACGGCGGTGGCGTTGCTGTCCCGCAGGGTCTTCGCGTCGCACGGCTTGCCGGTGTCCGCCCGGTAGGAGGCGAAGGACCCGTCGGCGCACTGCTGGGCGACGAGCCAGTCCACGGCCCGGTCGGCGGGCTGGTAGCCGGTGGCGCGCTGGGCGAGGAAGGCGAGCGACTGGCGCCACACCCCGTCATAGGTGGGGTCGCCCTTGCCGTACAGGCCGGAGGAGTTCCCCGCGGCGCTCGTGGAGGCCGGCGCGGACGGCGACGGCGTGGCGGAGGCGACGCCGGTGGCTCCCGCTCCGAGCACGACTGCGGCGGCGGCGAGCGCGGCGGCGCCGCGGCGGACGGTGTTCATGGGGCCCTCTCCTGCGGCCGGTCACCGGTACGCCTCACGGCTCCGGGCTCCGGCTCCGTAATCCTCGACGGGTGCCGGCCGTCACGTCCCGGGCGGGGCGTTCCGACTCGCCGCGCTCGCGACGAGGCGGCTCACGGTTGCGGGTCAGTGCCGGATTCGCACCGGCTTCCCCCCGTACGGGGCATGATGACGACGCGCCCACTCTACCGGCCCGTACGCGCCGCTCCCCGGGGTGCGAGCCGCCTCACACCGGCCCGGCGCCCGGGTGCGGAGGGCCGGGCCGCCGGTCCCGGCCCCGGACGGCTGTGTGACACTCCCCGCACGAGCGTTCGACAAGGGTGGGGAAGACATGGGGAACACGCGGGTGACGGCCGTCGTCGTCGCGACGGCGGCGGCGCTTCTGGCGGCGGGGTGCGGGCCCGGCGGCGCGGACACGGGCTCCGCTCCCGCGCCGGCCTCGGCCACCCCGGCCGCCTCCGCCCCGGCCACCCCGGCCGCCTCCGTG
>NZ_JAPSIW010000861.1 GCF_031178505.1 Streptomyces sp.
CTTTCGCCGTACGGGGCACCGCTGCCGTCCGCGTGCGTCAGGCGGCCTTCGCCTTGGTGGCGTACATGTCCACGTACTCCTGACCCGACAGGCGCATGACCTCCGCCATCACGGAGTCCGTCACCGCGCGGAGCACGTACCGGTCGCGGTCCATGCCCTCGTACCGCGAGAACTCCATCGCCTCGCCGAAGCGCACCGTGACCCGCCCCGGCCGCGGGAAGCCCGCGCCGCCCGGCTGGATCTTGTCGGTGCCGATCATCGCGAACGGCACCACCGGCGCCCCCGTCATCAGGGTCAGCCGCGCGATGCCCGTACGGCCCCGGTACAGCCGGCCGTCGGGGGAGCGGGTGCCCTCCGGGTAGATCGAGAAGATCTTGCCCTCCTCCAGGACCCGGCGGCCGGTCATCAGCGCGGCCACCCCGCCGCGCCCGCCGTCCCGGTCCACCGGGATCATGCCGACGCTGGTGAAGAACCACGCCATCGCGCGGCCCTTGAGGCCCTTGCCCGTCACGTACTCGTCCTTGCCGATGAAGAAGACCTGACGCTCCAGGCAGATCGGCATGATCATCGAGTCGATGAAGGTGAGGTGGTTGCCGGCCAGGATCACGGGCCCGGTGCCGGGAATGTTCTCCGCCCCCTCCACCCGGGGGCGGAACATCAGGCGCATGACCGGCCCGAGCACTGCCTTGATGATCGCGAGACGGGACAACGGTTCCTCCGGGTGGGACGCGGGTCAGCGGGCCGACGGTGCAGCTGGCGACGATACTCGCGGGTCACCACCGTGCGCACATCGGGTTCACCGGTTGGATACACAGTGTTGACGTGAGTTTCCGCCATGTTCGACCGGGGTCTGCCGCCCGTAGGGCCTCCCTGCCTACGGTCGGGGACACCGCCGACACGTGCGGGACATCACACAGGAGGTACTTCATGACTCAGGGCGCGCGCCCGACCCCGGCACGGCGGACGGTCCTCGGAGCGGCGGGGGCGGCCGTCCTCGGCGCCTCCGCGGCGCTGACGGCCGCCGGCACCGCGCAGGCCGGCGAACGGGGCCGCGACCACGGGCCCGGCCGGGGCCGCGGCTACCGCTCCCTGCCCGTCCCCACCGTGATCGCCCACCGGGGCGCCAGCGGCTACCGCCCCGAACACACCCTCGGCTCCTACCAGCTGGCCCTCGACCTCGGCGCCGACGTCATCGAGCAGGACCTCGTCCCCACCAAGGACGGGCACCTCGTCTGCCGTCACGAGAACGACATCACCGGCACCACCGACGTCGCCGACCACCCCGAGTTCGCCTCCCGCCGAACGACCAAGAACGTCGACGGAACCACCCTCACCGGCTGGTTCACCGAGGACTTCACACTGGCCGAGCTCAAGACGCTCCGCGCCAAGGAGCGCATCCCCGGCACGCGCCAGGAGAACACCCTCTACGACGGCCGCTGGACCGTCCCCACCTTCGAGGAGGTGCTGCGCTGGGCCGAGACGGAGGGCCGCCGCCGGGGCCGGGAGATCTGGCTCCACGTCGAGACCAAGCACCCCACGTACTTCCGCGGGCTCGGCCTCGGTCTGGAGGAACGTCTCGCCGTCCTGCTGCGCCGCTACGGACGCCACCGCGCCGACTCGCCCACCTTCTTGCAGTCCTTCGAGCCCACCAGCATGCGGCGCATGGCGAAGCTCGTCGCCACCCCGCGTGTCGTCCTGCTCTGGACTCCCGACGACCGCCCGTGGGACTTCCGGCAGTCGGGCGACCCGCGCACGGTCGCCGACCTCGTCACCCCCGAGGGCCTCGCCTGGATCGCCTCCTTCGCCCAGGGCATCGGCCCGCTCCTCGACCTCGTCATCCCCAAGGACAAGGACGGCAGGCTCGGCGAGCCGACCACCCTGGTGCGCGACGCCCACGCCCGCGGCCTGATCCTCCACCCGTACACGCACCGCAACGAGAACGCCTTCCTCCCGGCCGACTTCCGCCGCGGCACCGACCCCGCCGCCTACGGCGACTCCTTCGGTGCCCTCAAGCGCTACCTGGAGACCGGGATCGACGGCATCTTCTCCGACAACCCCGACACGGCCCTCCTCGCCGCCGCCGACGCCGGACGGCGCTGACACCGGGCGCACGACCCCGGGGGTACGGGCGCCCCGGCCCGTACCCCCGCCCGGGTGGTTTACCGCCCGGCCCGCAACCGGCCCCCCGCCCGGCCGCATCGTGGCGGGCATGACTCCCCCCACCTCGCCGGAAGCCCTGCTCCGCACCCTCACCCCACTCCTCGCCGCCGAGTCCGAGGCGGAGGCCGCGGCCGCCGGCGTCGAACCGGACGACCTCGAACAGGCCGTGTGGCTCCGGCTCCTGGAACGCCTCCGCGACGACGGCGCCCCCGAACGCCCCGCCGAGTGGCTGCGCCGGGCCGTCCGCGCCGAGGCCCGCCGCTGCCGCCGTGCCGCCCTGCGCGAGCGGCCCTACCGGGACGACCCGGCCCCCGCCCCGCACGGCGGCGAGGCGCCGGACTCCCCGGAGACCTCCGCACTCGTCGCCGAACGTCGCCGCACCGTCCGCGCCGCCGTCACCCGGACGCCCGGCCGCTGCCCCCGGCTGCTGGCCGCCATGCTCGACCCCGCCGACCCCACCTACCGGGAAATCGCAGGAGCGTTGGGTATCTCACAAGGCAGTCTGGGGCCGATGCGTTCCCGTTGCCTGGGATGCCTGCGCAGAATGCTCGCCGC
>NZ_JAPSIW010000173.1 GCF_031178505.1 Streptomyces sp.
GAGGAGAGGCCCTTCACCCGGTCGGTGTCCAGGTCGCAGTTGGTGACGAGCGCTCCGTAAAAGGGGATGCACAGCTGCCCGCCGTGGGTGTGTCCGGCGAGGATCAGCTCGTAGCCGTCGGCGGTGAAGGCGTCCAGGGAGCGGAGGTACGGCGCGTGCACCACGCCGATGGTGAAGTCGGCGGTGGTGTCGGGGCCGCCGGCCACGCGGGCGTACCGGTCCCGCTTGATGTGCGGATCGTCCAGGCCGGTGAACGCGAAGTCGGCCTGCGGCAGTTTGAGCCGGCCACGGGTGTTGGTGAGGTTCACCCAGCCGGCCGCGTCGAAGGCGTCCCGCATGCCCTCCCAGGGGTTGTGGATCGCGCCGACGACCGGCTTGTTGCCGTTGAGGCCGTACCGGCCCTGCGCCTTCTCCAGCAGGTAGCGGGCGGGGTTGCGCAGACGCGGCCCGTAGTAGTCGTTGGAGCCGAAGACGTACACGCCGGGGAAGTCCATCAGCGGACCCAGGGCGTCCAGGAGCTCCGGCACCGCGTCGGGGTCGGAGAGGTTGTCACCGGTGTTGACGACGAAGTCGGGGCGGAGCCCGGCGAGCTTCTGGAGCCAGGCCCGCTTCTTGCGCTGGCCGCTCACCATGTGGATGTCGGAGACCTGCAGGACCCGCAGGTCGCCCATGCCGCGGGGGAGCACCGGGACCGTGATCCGGCGGAGCCGGAAGGAGCGGGCTTCGAAGCCCGCCGCGTAGACGAGTCCGGCCGCGGCCGTCGCCGTGACACCTGCCGTGATCTTCAGGGGGATCCCGTACCGTGCGCGCATCCCCCCATCGTCGCAGACCCGGCGGCCGGAAATGCGCGGGCGGGCGGGCCGGGGCACCTGCCACACTTGACCCCATGACCACGCTCAAGGCCAAGCTTCAGGACGACCTCAACGCCGCGATCAAGGAGCGTGACGAGCTCCGCTCCTCGACCCTGCGGCTGACCATCGCCGCGATCACCAAGGAGGAGGTCGCCGGCAAGACCAAGCGCGAGCTCTCCGACGACGAGGTGCAGAAGGTGATCGCCCGCGAGGCGAAGAAGCGCCGCGAGGCCGCGGACGCCTTCACCCAGGGCGGTCGCGCCGAGTCCGCCGAGCGGGAGCTGGCGGAGGGCGCCGTCCTCGACGCGTACCTGCCGAAGCAGCTCGGTGACGAGGAGCTGGAGAACATCGTCGCGGCGGCGGTCGCGGAGGCGACGGCCGCAGGCGCCGAGGGGCCGCGCGCCATGGGCGCCGTCATGAAGATCGTCAACCCGAAGGTCGCCGGCCGCGCCGAGGGCGGCCGCGTCGCCGCGGTCGTGAAGAAGCTCCTCGCGGGCTGATCCGCCCGCCGGACCGGCACGGAGGTCGTACGGCGAAGGGCGCCCCACCCGAGGTGGGGCGCCCTTTCCGGTGCCGGGAGGTCAGTGGTTTCCGCCGCGGCCGTTGCCCCGGCCGTTTCCGCCGAACAGGTCCTCCGGGATCGAGATGCCCGGGAAGAGGTCGGCCGGCGGCCTGGTGTCAGCGGGCTTGTTTCCGGCCGGCTTGTTGTCGCCCGGCTGCTTCGGCTTGTTCGGGCCGTTCTCCGGCTGCTTCGGCTTGTCGCCGCGCGGCACCGAGACGGGGGCGAAGGACGGCGTCTCGCCCGCCTCCAGCGCGCCCGTCATCGCGATCCGCCAGATCGGGCCGGGGAGGCAGCCACCGCACACCTTGTCGTAGACCTGGCCGCCGATCCGGATGTCGTACATCGACTTCTTCTCGCCGATGTCGTCACCGACCCAGACGGCGGTCGACAGGTTCGGCGTGTAGCCGACGAACCAGGCGTCCTTGCGGTCGTTGGTCGTACCCGTCTTACCCGCGTTGTCGCGGTCGCTCAGGCCCGCCTTCGTACCCGTGCCGTCCTCGACGACGCCCTTCAGCATCTGGTTGATCGTGTCGGCGGTACGGTCGCTCATCGCGCGCTTGCACGAGGTCTGCGGCACGTTCAGCTTGTCGCCGTTGGCGGCCTTGATCGACTCGATGGCGACCGGGACGCAGTAGATGCCCCGGTTGGCGAAGGTCGCGTAGGCGGCGGCCATGTCGAGCGGGGTGCTCTCCTGGGCGCCGAGGGTGATGGAGGGCAGCTCCTGCACCTTCTTGCCGAGCTCACGCTCGTAGCCGACGTTCTTGGCCATCGTGATCGTCTCGCACAGGCCGGCCATCTGCTCCAGCTTGGCGAAGTACGTGTTGATGGACTTGCCCAGGGCGCTCGTCATGTCGTAGAGGCCCTTCTCCGACTCGACCTCGTTGCCGACCTCCCAGGTGGCGTAGCCGGCGGGCTTCCCGTCGCAGCGGGTGTAGTCCTTCTCCGGGATCTTGATCTTCCACGGGTCGTCGAAGGTCTGCGCCGGGCTGAGGCCCTTCTCCAGGGCCGCGGCGGCGGTGATCGGCTTGAAGGTCGAACCGACCTGGAAGCCGTACGTCGTGCCGCCCATCTTGCTGCCGACGGAGAGGTTGAGCGTCGTCTGGTGCTGCTTCTGGTCCAGGCCGTACGGGCGGGACTGGCCCATGGAGAGGATCTTGCCGGTGCCCGGCTGGACCTGGACGACGGCGGCGGCGACCGGGTCGTCCTTGTAGATCTTGGCGATGGCGGCCTCGTTGGCGGCGGCCTGGGCGCGCGGGTCCAGCGTCGTCCGGATGGTCAGGCCGCCGAGGTTCCACAGCTTCTGCCGCTCCTCGGCCGTCTTGCCGAAGACGGGGTCGTTGAGGATCGTCTTGCGGACGTAGTCGCAGAAGAATCCGGAGCCGTCGACGGCGGTGATGCAGCCGTTCCGCGGTGTCTTGACCTTGAGCTTGATCGGCTTGGCCTTGGCCCTGTCGGCCTCCGCCTGGCTGATGTCCTTCACGTCGGCCATCCGCTGGAGGACGATGTTGCGCCGCTTCGTCGCCTCCTGGAGGTCGTTGACCGGGTCGTAGCGGCTCGGCGACTGGACCAGGCCGGCCATCATCGCGGCCTCGCCGAGGTCGAGCTGGGCGGCCGGCTTGGAGAAGTAGCGCTGGGAGGCGGCCTCGATGCCGTAGGCCTGCTGCCCGAAGAACGTGATGTTGAGGTAGTTCTCCAGGATCTTCTTCTTGCCCAGCTCCTCCTCGACCTGGATCGCGTACTTCAGCTCGCGGACCTTGCGGCCGATGGTCTGCTGGGTGGCCTGCGCGACCTTCTCGGGGTCGTCGCCGGCCTCCTCGACGAAGACGTTCTTCACGTACTGCTGGGTCAGCGTGGACGCGCCCTGCGCGACACCGCCCGACTGCGCGTTGCGGTTGATGGCGCGCAGCACGCCCTTGAGGTCGATCGCCCCGTGCTCGTAGAAGCGCGAGTCCTCGATCGCGACGATCGCCTTCTGCATGTACGGGGAGATCTTCTCCAGCGGTACGACCTTCCGGTCCCGCGAGTACACGGTCGCGATCAGGCCGCCCTCGGAGTCGAGGATCGTGGTGCGCTGACTGAGCGGTGGCGTCTTCAGGTTGGCGGGGATCTCGTCGAACCCCTCGACCGTGCCCTTCGCGGCCAGTCCGAGTGCCCCGGCCGCGGGCAGGGCGATGCCTGCCAGCACGGCTCCGGAGAGCACACTGACACCGAGGAACTTGGCGGCCTGCTGGGTCCCGGTCAGGCCACCGCCCGAGCGCTTCTTTGCCATGGGGGCAGCCTAATCCGTAGTACTGGCCGTTCCGCAGGAGCAGGGGCCTCTCGGAGCGTTCGCGTACGAGACCGTGACATCCGGGCGGCCCCGCGGACGGCCCTGGCGGATCCGTCCGGAGGCGTGGCGACGCCTGGCGTCCGCGTGGCGAATCGCCGGACAGACGGGCAGGCGTTGGCCTAAGCTGCTCCCAACTGTCACAGCAGCGTGGTTCCGCATCAAGACCCGTGCATGACATCGGCGTGAATTCCCGTGACCCCGAAACACGGGAATCTCGTGTCCGTTTCCGGCCCCTGCGTCACACGGTGCCCCTCGTGTCCCCGCGGAGGAAGGGCAGGTACGCGCGGCATGTCCGCTACCTGTCGTATGTCCTCCGGTCACTCCCCTGGGTGATCTGACGTACACGCATAGTCCGTTCGGACCATTCAAGATTGGGCCCGAAGGGGGTGTTGCGCTGTGCCCACCTTCCGTAACGTCCCAACTGGCAGCGGTGAATATGCCGCTGCCGCCGTGGGGGAGCCTCGATTCGGGAGAGGACGGCGCCGGTATGGGCTGGGTAGCTGACTGGAGTGCGCAGGCGGCCTGCCGCACTACCGATCCGGATGAACTTTTCGTGCAGGGAGCGGCGCAGAACAGGGCGAAGGCGGTGTGCACCGGCTGTCCGGTGCGGACCGAGTGCCTGGCCGACGCGCTCGACAACCGCGTCGAGTTCGGCGTGTGGGGCGGCATGACGGAGCGCGAGCGCCGTGCCCTGCTCCGCCGGCGGCCGACCGTCACCTCGTGGCGCCGGCTCCTGGAGACCGCGCGGACGGAGTACGAGCGCGGCGCGGGCCTGCTGCCCGTCGCGATGGACGACGACGCGACGTACGAGGCGTACGCCGCGGTCGGGTAGGCCCCGGCTCGCACCGGGGCCCCGTACCAGGGCCACGAGCGAGACCCCTTGAGAGGGTCTCCTGCCAGGGTCCCGTACGGGGAGCCGGCTCAGGCCGAGGGCGTGCGCCCGGCCGTGAGCCGATCACCGATGTCCCGCAGCCCGGCGAGGTCGTGCACGTCGCCGGGCAGGGCGGTCACCTCGGTCACCGCCACCTCCGGGTGCAGGGCGGTGAAGCGGTCGCGCGTGCGCTGCTCGCGCGCGAGCACCCGCATCCGCTCCGCGTGGAGACGGAGCAGGCCGGCGGTGAGTTGACGTACGTCCCCTGTCGCGGGGTCCGCGGACGCGTCCGTGGGGGCGGAGGCGTTCACGTCCGTTCCTGGGTCGGTGCCTCCGTCTGCTGCGCTGCGTGCGTCTGCTTCTGTGCCCGCGGGGATGGGCGGGCCGGCTGTGGGGGCAGCCTCGGGTACGGAAGAAGTGGCGGCGGTGGCGAGGGCTTGCGACTCGGTCGATGTGGCCGGGGAGCCACGCAGTCCAGCATTCCCGGGCCCCTGATCCACAATGCGGCCCTCCTCAAGATTTTCCGCCGCGGCCCGCGCCCGCTCCGCCGAGAGCCCGGCGGCGCCGCTGACGTGAACCCGGTTGAGGACGAGCCCGGCGAGGGGCATCCTCTCGGCGGCGAGCCGCTCCACGAAGTACGCCGCCTCGCGCAGCGCGTCCCGCTCCGGCGTGGCGACCACGAGGAACGCCGTCCCCGGCGCCTGGAGCAGCCGGTACGTGGCGTCCGCGCGGGTCCGGAAACCGCCGAACATCGTGTCCATCGCCGCCACGAACGTCTGCACGTCCCCGAGGAACTGACCCCCCAGCAGCTTCCCCAGCGTGCCCGTCATCATCGACATGCCGACGTTCAGGAACTTCATCCCGGCCCGGCCGCCCACCTTCGCCGGGGCCATGAGCAGCTTGATGAACTTCCCGTCCAGGAAGGAGCCGAGCCGCTTCGGCGCGTCCAGGAAGTCCAGGGCGGAACGGGAGGGCGGGGTGTCGACCACGATCAGGTCCCACTCGTCGCGGGCCCTGAGCTGCCCCAGCTTCTCCATGGCCATGTACTCCTGCGTTCCGGCGAAGCCGGCCGACAGGGACTGGTAGAAGGGGTTCTCCAGGATCGCCCGCGCCCGCTCGGGATCCGCGTGCGCCTCGACGATCTCGTCGAAGGTCCGCTTCATGTCGAGCATCATGGCGTGCAGTTCGCCGCCGTCACTGCCCTTGATGCCCTCGACCTTGCGGGGGGTGTTGTCGAGGGAGTCGATGCCCATGGACTGGGCCAGCCGGCGCGCCGGGTCGATGGTGAGCACGACGACCCGCCGCCCCCGCTCCGCCGCCCGGACGCCGAGCGCCGCGGCCGTGGTCGTCTTCCCGACGCCGCCCGCGCCGCAGCAGACGATGATGCGGGTGCCCGGGTCGTCGAGGATCGGATCCAGCTCCAGGGCGGGTACGGAGTCCAGCCCCTCACCGCCGGAGGCCCCTCCGCCGCCGCCGGCACCGTCACCGCTGCCACCGCCGTTGCCGGGGCCGTCGTCGGGACCGTGGCCGGCCCCGGCCGTCTGCTCCGTCACGCGCCCACCCCTTGTCTCCGCAGTTCCTTCGCCAGCCGGTACAGCCCGGCGATGTCCGCCCCGTCGCCGAGGTAGGGCAGCTCGTACGAGGGCACCCCCACGCCCTCCAGGACGGCGCGCTGCGCCCGCTCCAGCTCCACCCGGCGGGCGTGCTCGGCCGCCTGGTCCAGAAGCGGCTCCACCAGGCGCGCGCCGCCCGCCACGCCCGCGGAGACCAGTGTCCGGGCGACCGCCTCCCGGTGGTCGCCGGAGGCGGCCCGTACCGCCGCCTCGTCGAGCACGTGCGGACGCACCATGTTCACCACCACCCGGCCCACGGGCAGTTCGGCCGCCCGCAGCTCGGCGATGCCGTCGGCGGTCTCCTGGACCGGCATCTCCTCCAGGAGCGTCACCAGGTGCACCGCCGTCTCCGGGGACTTCAGGACCCGCATGACGGCCTGCGCCTGGTTGTGTATCGGGCCGATCCTGGCCAGGCCCGCCACCTCGTCGTTGACGTTCAGGAAGCGGGTGATGCGGCCCGTCGGGGGCGCGTCCATCACCACGTGGTCGTAGGTGGGGCGGCCGTTCCGCTCACGCCGCCGGACCGCCTCGCACGCCTTGCCGGTCAGCAGGACGTCCCGCACGCCCGGTGCGATCGTCGTCGCGAAGTCGATCGCGCCGAGCTTCTTCAGGGCCCGCCCCGCGCCGCCCAGTTTGTAGAACATCTGCAGGTAGTCGAGGAGCGCCCGCTCGGCGTCGATCGCCAGCGCGTACACCTCGCCCCCGCCGGGAGCGACGGCGATCTTCCGCTCCTCGTAGGGAAGTGCCTCCGTCTCGAAGAGCTGTGCGATGCCCTGCCTGCCCTCGACCTCGACGAGGAGGGTCCGCTTCCCCTCCGTCGCGAGAGCGAGGGCGAGGGCGGCGGCGACCGTCGTCTTACCGGTACCGCCCTTGCCGCTGACCACCTGGAGCCTGCTCACGCTGTCGAGCCTAACCACTGACCGCGGCGCACAATCAGGTGGCCGCCCCGGAAAAGTCCCCTAGGTGGTTCCTGGGGGGACCTCGGAGGGGTGCCGCGCGGCAGCGGCTACAGTCGGCTCCATGACCAAGTGGGAGTACGTCACGGTGCCGCTTCTGGTGCACGCGACCAAGCAGATTCTGGACACCTGGGGCGAGGACGGCTGGGAGCTCGTCCAGGTCGTGCCCGGGCCGAACAACCCCGAGCAGCTCGTGGCCTACCTGAAGCGGGCCAAGCAGTGAGCGGGGCCGTCGAGGCGCGGATCGCGGAGCTCGGCCTGACCCTTCCCGAGGTCGTGCCCCCGATCGCCGCCTACCAGCCGGCCGTGCGCTCCGGCGCGTACGTCTACACCTCGGGCCAGCTCCCGATGGTGAACGGCAAGCTTCCGACGACCGGCAAGGTCGGCGCGGAGGTCACGCCCGAGGAGGCCAAGGAACTCGCCGCCCGCTGCGCGCTCAACGCGCTCGCGGCCGTGAAGTCCGTCGCCGGGGACCTGGACCGGATCAAGCGGGTCGTCAAGGTCGTCGGCTTCGTCGCCTCCGCCCCCGACTTCACCGGTCAGCCCGGCGTCATCAACGGCGCCAGCGAGCTGCTCGGGGAGATCCTCGGCGACAAGGGCGTGCACGCGCGCAGCGCCGTCGGCGTCACCGTGCTGCCGCTCGACGCCCCCGTCGAGGTCGAGGTCCAGGTCGAGCTGATCGAGGACTGACCCCGGCCGCCTACGCGACCACCACGGAGCCGGCCGCTCCGCGCCCCCGCGCGCGAGGCGGCCGGCTCTCGTGCATTCCGTTCGATGCGCATAGCATCCGGCCATGTCGAATGCTCAGGGGAACGACCGGCAGGACACCCGGACCAACGGCCAGTGGTACCCACCGGAGTGGCCGGACCGCATCCGCGCCCTCGCCGCGGGGGAACTCGTCCCGGTGGAGCCCAGGCGCGCCGCGACCGTCCTCCTGCTGCGCGACGGGGAGACGGGGCCGGACGTCCACATGCTGCGCCGGCGCACCTCCATGGCCTTCGCCGGCGGCGCGTACGCCTATCCCGGCGGCGGTGTCGACCCGCGTGACGAGCACCCCGTGCGGTGGGCCGGGCCCTCCCTCGCCGACTGGGCCGGGCGGCTCGGCCTCGACGACCCCGCGCAGGCCCAGGCCGTGGTCTGCGCCGCCGTCCGGGAGACCTTCGAGGAGGCGGGCGTCCTGCTCGCCGGGCAGACGCCGGACACCGTCGTCGGCGACACCACCGGCGACGACTGGGAGCGGGACCGGCGGGCCCTCGTCGCCCGCGACCTGTCCTTCGCCGACTTCCTCGACCGGCGCGGCCTCGTCCTCCGCTCCGACCTGCTCGGCGCCTGGGCCCGCTGGATCACCCCCGAGTTCGAGCGGCGGCGGTACGACACCTGGTTCTTCGTGGCCGCGCTCCCGGCCGGGCAGCGCACCCGGGACGTCTCCGGCGAGGCCGACCGCACGGTGTGGATCCGCCCGGCGGAGGCCGCGGCCGGCTACGACCGGGGCGAGCTGACCATGATGCCGCCGACGATCTCGACCCTGCGGACCCTGGAGCCGTACGGGAGCGCCAAGGAGGCCCTGGCGGCCGCCGCCGACCAGGACATGACCCCCGTCCTCGCCCGGGCGCGCCTGGCGGGCGACGAGGTCGTCCTGAGCTGGCCGGGGCACGAGGAGTTCACCAAGCGCGTTCCGGCGGGAGGCCGTGATGACTGACGCGGCGGCTCTCCCCGGTCAGCCGCGCGGCGCCGTGGTCTCCGGACCGGCGACCGCCCGCGCCGTGAACGTGCTCGCGCCGAACCCGTCCGCCATGACCCTCGACGGCACCAACACCTGGATCGTCGCCGAACCGGACTCCGACCTGGCCGTCGTCGTCGACCCGGGCCCGCTGGACGAGGGCCACCTGCGCGAGGTGATCGCCGTGGCGGAACGTCTGGGCAAGCGCGTGGGGCTGACCCTGCTCACCCACGGGCACGCGGACCACGCCGAGGGGGCGGCCCGGTTCGCCGAGCTGACGCGGACGGCGGTGCGCGCCCTGGATCCGGCGCTGCGGCTCGGCGACGAGGGGCTCGCGGCCGGGGACGTCGTCACCACGGGCGGCCTGGAGCTGCGGGTGGTCCCGACGCCCGGCCACACCTCGGACTCGCTCTCCTTCCACCTCCCGGCCGACCGGGCCGTGCTCACGGGCGACACGATCCTGGGGCGCGGTACGACGATGGTCGCCCACCCCGACGGGCGGCTCGGCGACTACCTGGACTCGCTGCGACGCCTGCGCTCGCTCACCGTGGACGACGGCGTGCACACGGTGCTGCCGGGGCACGGGCCGGTCCTGGAGGACGCCCAGGGGGCCGTGGAGTACTACTTGGCGCACCGGGCGAGCCGACTGGCCCAGGTGGAGATGGCGGTCGAGAAGGGGCACCGGACGGCGGCGGAGGTCGTGGCCCATGTGTACGCGGACGTCGACCGCTCCCTGTGGCCGGCGGCGGAGTTGTCGGTACGGGCGCAGCTGGAGTACCTGACGGAGCACGGCCTGATCTGACCGGGGCGGCGCGGGGGCCCGGGCCCACCGCCGGTCCGGACGTGCGTCCGGCCGCCCCCGGTCTCGTATCCACACCCCCGCGTGCTTTACGCTCCGTTTACTTCTGGC
The DNA here is from genome assembly GCF_031178505.1 of Streptomyces sp. Taxonomy (GTDB): domain Bacteria; phylum Actinomycetota; class Actinomycetes; order Streptomycetales; family Streptomycetaceae; genus Streptomyces; species Streptomyces gulbargensis. Next base: position 9,813 of record NZ_JAPSIW010000173.1, read on the forward strand.
CGTAGTTTCGGGGGGATCGCCCATGTTCGTCGTCGCCATCCTGTTGCTCATCGCCGCAGTGGTGCTGTTCTTCGTCGCCCGCGCCAACGACTCCAAGGGGCTGAGGCTCGGCTCCCTCGGTGCCGTGGTCGCCGGTGTCTTCTCGCTCGTCGCGAGCATGACGTACGTCATCAGCGCGTACGAGGTCGGCGTGCCGGTCGCGTTCGGCAAGGTCGGCTCGCCCATGACCTCGGGCATGCACCTGAAGTCGCCCTTCACGGACGTCACGACCTTCTCGACCCGCCCGGTGGACCTCAACCTCTCGGACAAGGACGTGGTGGAGGTCCGCTCCCTGCAGGGCGGTGTCATGTACGCCGAGGTGACGGTGAAGTGGGCCGTCGTCCCGTCCAAGTCGGTCGAGCTGTACAAGCTCGCGGGCAGCGAGGACGCCATCCAGCAGCGTCTCGTCTACCCGGACAGCCGGGAGATCGTTCGCAACGTCTTCGCCCGGTACACGAGCGAGCAGGGGTACGCCACCGACCGCGAGAAGATCAACGCCGAGATCGGTGTCCTGATCAAGGAGCGCCTCGCCCCGCGCGGCATCGACGTGACCACGGTCAACCTGCGGAACGTGAAGCCCTCCGACGCCCTGCAGAACCAGATCGACCGCAAGATCCAGCAGCAGCAGGCCACCGAGCGCGCCACCGAGGCCGCCCGTACCGCCAAGGCCGAGGCCGACCGGCGCCGGATCGAGGCCGAGGGCATCGCCCGCGCCAACAAGATCCTCAACGACTCGCTGTCGGACAAGGTCCTGCTGAACCAGTGCATCGACGCCTACAAGGAGGCGGCGGCGAAGAACCCGGTCTACGCGGTGCCCTGCGGCAACGCCGGTTCCGCCCCGGTGATCGTGGACGGCACCAAGCGCTGACCGCCCTCCCCGTGGGAACACGGAAGGCCGCCCCGGTCCTCGGACCGGGGCG
>NZ_JAPSIW010000862.1 GCF_031178505.1 Streptomyces sp.
CTCGGCCGGGAACGCGTCCCACTTGGCCTGGTTGCCGTAGATCATCGCGACGTACTTCATGGTGGGATCCTCCCCGCTCCGCCCGCCCCTGTGGCGCGCTGTCACCCTTCGGTCGGAGCCGGCTCGGGCGTCTCGACATCCGCTCGCGGGTTCCCCGGACATTTTTTCGTGATCTTCTTTCCGGGCTGTGATCCTGCGCGCATCCGCCCCGGACGCACAACCCGCTCCCCCGCGCGGCCGTCTTGCAGGGGAACGGACGAGCGAAGGGTCGTGGAGTGCACATATCAGCGCGCCGGCGGACGGTTCTGGCCGCCGCCCTGGCGGCCGGCGCGGGGACCGCGGCGACGCTCGCCGGGTGCTCCGTCCCCCAGCCGCGCAGGACCGTGCCGACCGCCGATCCGGCCCCGGGGAAGCCGGTCGGCCGGGCCGGGCCGGGACGCGCACTGCTCATGCAGTTCGCCGCACATCCCGACGACGACCTGTACTTCATGAACCCGGACTCGCAGCGGCTGCTCGACGCGGGCGTGCCGCTGGTCTCGGTGTACGTGACGGCCGGCGAGCACACCGGCCGGAACCGGATCGCGGGCATGCCGGAGACCCCGCCGGACCGGGCCGCGTACTCCTCGGCCCGGCACCAGGGGCTGCGGCAGGCGTACGCGGAAGCGCTCGGCCTGCCCCGGTTCACGCCCTGGCGGCGCCGGGTGCTGACGCTCGCCGGCGGGCGGCGGGCCGAGGTGGACGTCCTGACGCACGGCGGGCGCCGGGTGGAGCTGGTCTTCCTGAACCTGCCGATGCACACCGCCCGCCGGTACATGGCGGTGCCCGCGCTCTGGGAGGACCGGGCGCTGGAGCTGCGGACGCACCTGTCGGCGGGCTCGCCGGTCACCCGCGTGGACACGTACGACCACGAGCGGCTGACCGGTGTGCTCGTGGACCTTCTGCGGCGCCACCGGCCGACGGTGGTGCACACCCTGGACCCGGATCCGGACACGCAGCACAGCGACGAGGCGACCCGGCGGCGCGACAGCGAGCAGCCGGGCTACTCGGACCACGGGGACCACACGGCGGTGGCCTGCTTCACCTGGGCGGCGCTGTGCCGGTGGGTGGCGGAGGCGGTACGGGACGGGGAGCCGGTCCCGGCGTTCGCGGTGACGGCGTTCCGCGGCTACTACAACCGGCACTGGCCGAAGAACCTGCCGCCCGCGGTGCTCGCGGAGAAGGCCGCGCGGCTCGTCCCGTACGGCGGGGACCCGTCCTGGCGGTGCGGGAACCCGTCGGGCTGCGGCGACTACGGGGTGGGCGGCGACCGGCCGCTGACCAACCGGAAGGGCTGGGTGCGCTCCACCCACCACCGCTGGCCGCTGCGCGGGCCGGTGGTCGCCGAGGGACCGGGCGGGCGGCTGGAGGCGTACGGGGTCCTCGGGCTGCGCGCGGTGCGGTGGCGGGAGTCGGCGCCCGGCGTGTGGGGCGGCCCGGAGGACCTGGGCGGCGGGCCGCTGGCTCCGGCCCCGGGCGCGGCGGTGCTCGGTGACGGCCGGCTGCTGCTGTTCGCGGTGCGGTTCGCCGCCCTGGAGGGCCGGGGCCGGCCGAACCGGCGTGAGGTGGTGCTCCTGGAGCAGCGGTCCCCGGGCGGTCCGTTCCTCGCGTGGCGGGGGCTCGGCAACCCGGAGCGGGGGGACGACCGGGGCCGGCGGATCGGCGCCCCGGTGGCGGTGGCGGCCCCGGACGGCCGGGTGCACCTCTTCGTACGGAACGCGGACAAGGGCGTCTCGACGCGGGTGCGAAAGCCCGGCGGCGCCTGGGGGCCGTGGCGGGTGCTGCCGGGCGGCGCGGAGGTGCAGGACGGTTTCGCGGTGTCGGTGGACGCGGCGGGCCGGACGCACGTGTACGCGGCGGGGCGGGAGTCGGTACGTCACTGGGTGGACGGCCGGGAGGCGGCGGGCCGGCTGCCGTTGTCCGGGGCGACGGTGGCGAGTGCGGCCGGCGAGCTGTACCACCGGCCGCCGGCGTCGGGGACGCTGCTCGGGCCGGGTGGCGACGTGGGCCTGGACGGATACGGGCCGGTGGCGGCGGTGCGCTCGCCGGCGCTGGGCACGGTGCTGCTCGGCACGGACCTTCGGGGCCGGACGGCCGTACGGGCCGGGGACCGGTTCCGGGTGCGTACGGAGCGGGCGGCGGACCTGGCGGCGACGGCGCACGCCGGGGCGCGGGGGCTGACGGTGGTGGGCCTGGGCGCGGACGGCCGCCCCTGGTCCTGGACCCCCTGGGGAACGTGAGGTCCGCCCCGCACGCACCCGGTACGCACCCCTCCGGACATGCGAGAAGGCCCCGCGCCTTTCGGTGCGGGGCCTTCTCCACTGCTCAGCAGCTACGGGGAGCTACCAGGTCAGATCGACAATTACTTGTTGATCTTGGTGACCTGGCCGGCGCCGACGGTCCGGCCACCCTCACGGATGGCGAACTTGAGGCCCTCCTCCATGGCGACGGGCTGGATCAGCTCGACGGTCATGGAGGTGTTGTCGCCCGGCATGACCATCTCGGTGCCCTCGGGGAGGGTCACGACGCCGGTCACGTCCGTGGTACGGAAGTAGAACTGCGGGCGGTAGTTGTTGAAGAACGGGGTGTGACGGCCACCCTCGTCCTTCGACAGGATGTAGGCCTGGGCCTCGAACTCGGTGTGCGGCGTGACCGAACCGGGCTTGATGATGA
>NZ_JAPSIW010000863.1 GCF_031178505.1 Streptomyces sp.
CCACCCTTGTGGCCGAGCCTCCTCGCGATTTATAGTCAGGGTGACTCTTAAGGAGGCGGGTGTGAGGAAGACGTCCGTCCGGACCATCCTCCGGCGGCTCCGGCGGAGCGTCCGCACGGCCCTCGCCGCGTGCGGCCGGCGGGCCTGGACCCACGGGGGTGGACCAGGCCCCGGCGCGCCCCGGCCGTACCGTGCCGGGGGCGTCCGGCCGCTCACGGCGGGGGCCCGGCCATGACCGCGCGCGCGTACGGCCACGGGCTCGTCGCCGGCGCGTTCTGCCCCCCGCACGCGGTCCACCACCACCTCGTCCGCACCGCCCTGGCCCGCTGCGAGCGCGTCACCGTGCTCGTCCGCGCCACCGAGGACGCGGCCCTGCCGCTCGACGCGCGCGTCGCCTGGCTGCGGGAGATCCACCCCGAGGCCCTCGTCGTCACCGGCGACACCGCCGCCGACCTGCCCGAGTCCGTCGACGCGGTCTTCACCGCCGAGCCGTACGGGGACGCCGGCCCGGGGCCCGGCCTGGAGGGCGCCGAGCTCGTCCGCGTCGGCGGGTGGCACGCGGAACCCGCGGGCGCGGCGCCGGGGCGCGGTGACAGGGGAGTGGGCGGCCCCGGCCGGGACACCGGCCCCGTCGCCGGCCCGGGTCCGGGCGGCGGAGGACCCGGTCCCTGCTCCGGAGGCCCTGCTTCCGGTCCGGGAGGCCACGGTTTCGGCCCGCGAGGCCTCGGTTCCGGTGCCGGTGGACCCGGCCCCGACGACGCCGCCGTGCTCGCCGACCCGCCCGGCCACTGGGACCTCCTGGAGGCCCCCGTCCGCGCCGCGCTCGCCCGGCGGGTCGTCGTCCTCGGCGCCGGGTCCACCGGCGCCACCACCCTGGCGCGCGCCCTCACCGGCCACTACCGGCGGCGCGGCGGCGTGTGGGCCCGTACCCGCTGCCTCGCCGCCGAGCCGCGAGCCGACCGGGAGCGGGAATCCCGCGACTTCCCCGTCGCCGCCCAGCGCCGGGCCGAGGACGAGGAGCGGGCCGCGCGCGAGGGCTCCCCGCTGCTCGTCTGCGACGGCGACGCCTTCGCCGCCACCATCCGGCACGAAGGGCGCTTCGGCACCCGCAGCCCCGGCACGTGCGCCGTCGCCGCCCGGGGGCGGCAGCACCTCTGGCTGCTCACCGACCACCGGGGCGTTCCCCGCGGCCCGGACCCCGAGGACCTCCGGGCCTGGACCACCGCCCGGCTCCTCACCCGTCTGATCCGCACCGGCCGCCCCGCGGTCCTCCTCAGCGGCCCGCCCGAGGAGCGGCTCGCCACCGCCGTCGCCGCAGTGGACGCGCTGCTCGCCCGGCCCTGGGAGGTACGCCGGTGAACGGCCGCACCCCGCCCCCGCGCCCGCCCGAGGGCTACGACCCGCACGCCTTCGAGCCGTTCGCCGTCACCGTGGACCTCGCCGTCCTCACCGTCCGCGAGGAACGCCTGCACGTCCTGCTCGTCCAGCGGGCCCACGAGCCCCACGCGGGGGAGTGGGCCCTGCCGGGCGGCTTCGTGCTGCCCCGCGAGTCCGCCGAGACGGCCGCCCGCCGCGAACTCGCCGAGGAGACGGGCCTGCCCGCCGGCACCGTCGCCGGGCTCCACCTCGAACAGCTCCGCACCTACAGCGACCCCGACCGCGACCCCCGGATGCGGGTCGTCTCCGTCGCGTTCACCGCCCTCGTACCCGGCCTGCCGGAACCCCGGGGCGGCGGCGACGCCGCCGAGGCGCGCTGGCTGCCCTACGGGGAGCACGGGCCGCTCGCCTTCGACCACGACCGGATCCTCGCCGACGCCCGCGAACGCGTCGGCGCCAAGCTCGAGTACACGTGTCTCGCCACCGCCTTCTGCCCGCCCGAGTTCACCCTCGGCGAGCTGCGGCAGGTCTACGAGACGGTCTGGGGCGTCGAACTCGACCGCCCCAACTTCCGGCGCAAGGTCCTCACCACGCCCGGCTTCGTCCGGCCCGTGGAAGGACCGCCGCGCCGCACCGGCGGACGGGGGAAACCGGCCGCGCTCTACCGGGCGGGAGAGGCCACGGCCCTCCACCCGCCGCTGCTCCGACCGGAAGGACGATCGGCATGACCACGCACCAGGCGGCCAAGCGGGCGGCGACGGGGGCGCTGACGGGGCTCGCGCTCGGCGACGCGCTCGGGTTCCCCACCGAGTTCCACGACGTGCCGTCGATCCTCGCGAAGTACGGGCCCTGGCGGACGGCGGAACTCCCGACGACCCGGGGCGTCGCGTACGTCACCGACGACACCCAGATGACCCTCGCCCTCGCCCGCGCCCTGCGCACCGCCCTGGGGCGGGGCCCCCTCACCCCGCTCCGGCTGGTCCGTCCGCTGCGGGAGGAGTACGTCGACTGGTACCGGTCGCCGGAGAACAACCGCGCCCCCGGCCGCACCTGCCTCGTCGCCTGCCAGTCGCTCACCACCGACCTGCCCTGGCAGGACGCGAGCCAGATCCACTCCAAGGGGTGCGGCGCCAACATGCGGGTCGCGCCCCTCGGCCTCGTCCCCGGCCTCGGCGACGAGGAGCGCGCCGGTGCCGCGCAGCTCCAGGCGGCCCTCACCCACGGCCACCCCACCGCGCTCGCCGCCTCCGACCTGACGGCCCACGCGGTGCGCCTGCTCGCCCAGGGCGTGGACCCGGCCGGGCTCGTCGGCCGGCTGCGCT
>NZ_JAPSIW010000864.1 GCF_031178505.1 Streptomyces sp.
CTTCGGCAGCGCCTGCATCAGACCGGCGCGCGCCACCACCAGCCGTACCGCGTCCTGAAGCGAGAACACCCCCGCCACGTGCGCGGCGGCGATCTCACCGATCGAGTGACCGGCCACGAAGTCCGGCTTCACGCCCCACGACTCGACCAGGCGGAAGAGAGCGACCTCGACCGCGAACAGCGCAGGCTGCGTCCAGCCCGTCTCGTCCAGACCCTCACCCGAGGCGATCACCTCACGGACCGAACCGCCCAGCCCCGCGTCCAGCAGGCCGGCCACCTCGTCGAAGGCGGAGGCGAAGACGGGGAACGTGGCGTACAGCTCCTGGGCCATGCCGGCGCGCTGGGCGCCCTGGCCGGTGAAGAGGAAGCCGAGGCGGCCACCGGTCTTCTCACCGCGCACCAGGCCCGGAGCCGTACCGCCCTCCGCGAGGGCGCGCACCCCCGCGAGGAGTTCGCCCCGGTCGCGGCCGGTGATCACCGCACGGTGGTCGAGCACGGCCCGGCCGGTGGCCAGCGAGTGGCCGACGTCCAGCGGGGAGACGCCGAGGTCGGCCGTCAGGCGGGCGTACAGGCGGCGGGCCTGGTCGCGGAGCGCGTCCGCCGTCTTGCCGGAGACGGTCCACGGGACGACCGGGAGCAGCGTCGGGTCCGTCGCCGCCGCCTCCCCGGTCTCCTCCGCGGTCTCGGCGGCCGGCGGCTCCTCGATGATCACGTGGGCGTTGGTGCCGCCGAAGCCGAAGGAGGAGACGGCCGCGCGGCGCGGCGCTCCGGTCTCCGGCCACGGGCGGGCCTCGTGGAGCAGGGAGATGGCGCCCGCGTCCCAGTCGACGTGCGTGGTCGGCTGATCGGCGTGGAGGGTGCGGGGCAGGATGCCGTGGTCCATGGCCTGGATCATCTTGATGATGCCGCCGACCCCGGCCGCGGCCTGCGCGTGGGCGATGTTCGACTTGAGCGAGCCGAGGTAGAGCGGCCGGTCCTCGGGGCGGTCCTGGCCGTAGGTGGCGAGCAGGGCCTGCGCCTCGATCGGGTCGCCGAGCCGCGTCCCCGTGCCGTGCGCCTCGACGGCGTCCACGTCGGACGGGGTGAGGCCGGCGCTGGCGAGCGCCTGCCGGATGACCCGCTCCTGCGCCGGACCGTTCGGGGCGGTCAGGCCGTTGGACGCGCCGTCCTGGTTGACGGCCGAGCCCCGGATGACCGCGAGGACCTGGTGGCCGTTGCGGCGCGCGTCGGACAGCTTCTCCACGAGGAGCAGGCCCACGCCCTCGGCCCAGCCGGTGCCGTCGGCGCCCGCCGAGAAGGACTTGCTGCGGCCGTCGGCGGCCAGGCCGCGCAGCCGGGAGAACTCCACGAAGGCGACCGGCGTCGACATCACGGTGACGCCGCCGGCCAGCGCGAGGTCGCACTCGCCGCGCCGCAGGGCGTTCGCGGCCAGGTGGAGGGCGACGAGCGAGGAGGAGCAGGCGGTGTCGACGGTGACGGCCGGGCCTTCCAGGCCGTACGTGTAGGCGACGCGGCCCGACGCGATGGAACCGGCGCTGCCGCTGAAGAGGTAGCCCTCGAAGCCCTCCGGGGGGAGGTGCGGGCGGGAGCCGTAGTCGTTGTACATGACGCCGGCGAAGACGCCGGTGCGGGTGCCCTTGAGCGACACCGGGTCGATGCCGGCCCGCTCGAAGGTCTCCCAGGCGGTCTCCAGGAGGAGCCGCTGCTGCGGGTCGGCGGCGAGCGCCTCGCGCGGCGACATGCCGAACAGCTCGGGGTCGAAGAGGTCGGCGTCGTACAGGAAGCCGCCCTCACGGGAGTAGGAGGTGCCGACCTTCTCCGGGTCGGGGTCGTAGAGGCGCTCCAGGTCCCAGCCCCGGTCGGTGGGGAAGTCGGAGACGGCGTCGACGCCGTCGGCGACCAGCTCCCACAGGTCCTCGGGAGAGGAGACGCCTCCCGGGTAGCGGCAGGCCATGGAGACGATGGCGATCGGCTCCTGCTCCTTGTCCTCGACCTCGCGGAGACGCTTGCGGGCGTCTCGTGCGTCGGCGATGGCCCTCTTGAGGTATTCGCGGAGTTGTACCTCGTCAGCCACGTGAATTCAGCTCCCCGGTGATGGTGGGTCCGATGGCCGGCTGCGCGCCGCCGCCGGAAGCGGCGGCGGCGCGCACCGTGCGGGTGCGGGTCATTCGAGTTCGTCCAGGAGCGCGAACAGCTCCTCGTCGCTGGCGGTCTCGAGGTCCTGGTCGTCGACGGTGTCCTCGGGGCGTCCGGGGTCTCCGGCGCCTTCGGCCGCCTTGAGCAGTTCCCTCAGCCGTGCGGTGATCAGGTCGCGGGCCTCCTGGTCCGGCGCGGCGGCGGCGATGGCCGCCTCGAGGCCGGCGAGCGGGGTGAGGACCGGATCGGCCGGCGACGCCTCCTCGACGGCGAGTTCGCCCAGGAGGTGGGCGGCGAGCGCCTGCGGCGACGGGTGGTCGAAGACGAGGGTGGTGGGCAGCCGCAGTCCGGTCGCCCGGCCCAGCTGGTTGCGCAGCTCGACGGCGGTGAGGGAGTCGAAGCCGAGCTCCTGGAAGGCCCGGTCGGCCTCGATGCGGCTCGGGTCGCCGTGTCCGAGGACACCGGCCACCTGGGCCCGTACGAGGTCGGTGAGGGCGCGCTCCCGCTCGGCGGCCCCGAGGGTGGCGAGCCGCTGGGCGAGCGAGGCCTCCTCG
>NZ_JAPSIW010000865.1 GCF_031178505.1 Streptomyces sp.
AGCGGGCTCAGTGCCCGAGGACCTCGCCGAAGTGGGTGTTGACCGCCAGCACACCGCCGTCCACCCGCAGGGTCGTCCCGGTGATCCAGGCCGCGTCGCGGGAGGCGAGGAAGGCGACGGCGGCGGCGACGTCCTCGGGGGTGCCGACCCGGCCGAGCGGATAGACGCGCTCGGCGAGGACGGCGAGTTCGTCCTCACGCCCCGCCCAGCTGCTCGTGGCGATCGTCCCCGGGTTGACCTGGTTGACGCGCACCCCCCGGCGGGCCGCGTCCCCCGCCAGGGTGCGGGTGAGGGAGCCGAGCGCGGCCTTGGCGGCGCTGTAGGCGTGGCCGCCGAAGTCCATCTCGGCGTTGACGGAGCCCACGGTGACGACGGCCCCGCGCCCGCCGGCCGCCGCCAGCAGCGGCAGCGCGGCCCTGGCGCACCGGACGGCCCCCATCAGCGTCACGTCCAGCTGCCGCTCCCAGCCGGTGTCGGGTTCGTCCTCGAAGCGGTCCCGGTCCCGCTCGACCGGGGCGAAGGCGTTGTTGACGAGGACGTCCAGCCCGCCGAAGACCTCCGCCGCGCGGGCCACGGCCGCGTCGGCCGAGGCCTGGTCGGCGATGTCGCAGCGGACGGCCAGCGCCCCGGGCAGGCCGCCGGCGACCTCCCGCGCGCCCTCCTCGTCCACGTCGGCGACGAGCACCCGGGCCCCCTCGGCGGTGAGCCGCCGCGCGACGGCCGCGCCGATGCCCCGGGCCGCGCCGGTGACCATGACTCCGTACCCCTCGAACCGTGTCCTGAGATCCATGCCGAGATCACAGCACCGAACCCGGCCCCCCGCCAGGACCGGCCCGCCGGACGGGAGGCGCCGGGACGCGGGGCCCGGCGCGGGGCTCAGGCCGGGAGGCAGTCGCGGACGGCCCGGATCAGGGCCTGGGCGCGCGGGTCGGCGGTGACCGTCCGGCGCATGCCGTTGGTGACGTAGCCGAAGGCGATGCCCGACTCGGCGTCGGCGAAGCCGAGGGAACCGCCACGGCCGGGGTGGCCGAAGGAGGTGGGGCCGAGAAGGGGCGAGGCCGGGCCGTGGAGCATGTGGCCGAGGCCGAAGCGGGTGCCGACGAGGAGGGTGCGGTCGATACCGGCGGACTCCTCGGTGCGGGCGAGGGTGACGGTGGCGGGGGCGAAGAGGCGCACCCCGTCGACCGGGCCGAGGGTGGCGGCGTAGAAGCGGGAGAGCGCGCGGGCCGTGGCGACGCCCGAGGAGCCGGGCAGTTCGGCGGCCCGGTAGGCGGGGTCGTTCTCGTCGGGGCGGGGGTCGATGACGTCGAAGGCCCGGCGGGTGAGGGAGTCCGGGTCCTCGTACGCGGCGGTGACCGAGCGCTTGGGGCGGAGCCTGAGGGCGCCGCTGCCGGCGGGTTCGGTCTCCTCGACGCGGCCGAGGCGGCCGACGCGGTGCGTCTCGTCCTCGGGCAGGCCTATCCACAGGTCGAGGCCGAGCGGGCCGGCGATCTCGTCGGCGACCCAGCGGCCGACGGTGCGGCCCGTGACCCGGTGGACCAGGCCGGAGAGGAGCCAGCTGAAGGTGTGGGGGTGGTAGCCGTGGGCGGTGCCGGGTTCCCAGGCGGGCGCCTGCGCGGCCACGGCGGCGGTGGCGGTGGGCAGGTCGGCGGCCTCGGCGAGGGTGAGGGTGCGGTCGAGGACGGGCAGGCCGGCGCGGTGCGCGAGGAGCTGCCGTACGGTCACCCGGTCCTTGCCCTCGGCCTTGAACTCCGGCCAGTACGTGGCGACGGGGGCGTCCAGGTCGAGCAGGCCGCGCTGGTGGAGCAGGAGGGGGACGGCGGCGGACACGCCCTTCGTGGCGGAGCGCACGACCTGCGCGGTGGACGCGGTCCAGGGCGCGGCCCCGCCGGATCCGTCCTGGCCGGGGGCACCGTCGGCGTCCCGCGTACCCGCCCACAGGTCGACCACCGGCACGCCGTCGTGGTGGACGGCGACGGCCGCGCCGCGCTCGCCGCGCCCCTCGAAGTTGCGCAGGAACGCGTCCCTGACCGGCTCCCAGCCCGCCGCCACCGTGCCCTGGACGTCCACCTGACCCACACTTCCTCTCGTACGAACGGCTCCCATGGTCTCAGGCGACGGAACCGGGGACGAAGCCGAAGGGCAGCTCCAGGCGGTGCCGGGCCATCAGCTCCGTGTCGGCGAGGATCTCGCCGGTCGGGCCGTCGGCGGTGATCACGCCCTCGCTGAGGATCACCGAGCGCGGGCAGAGCTCCAGGGCGTACGGCAGGTCGTGGGTGACCATGAGGACGGTGACGTCCAGCGAGCGCAGCACGTCGGCGAGCTCGCGGCGGGAGGCCGGGTCCAGGTTGGAGGACGGCTCGTCGAGGACGAGGATCTCCGGCTCCGTGGCGAGGACGGTCGCGACGGCGACCCGGCGGCGCTGTCCGAAGGACAGGTGGTGCGGGGGCCGGTCGGCGAACTCCGCCATGCCGACCCGTTCCAGCGCCCGGTGCACGACGGCGTCGAGGGCGGCGCCGCGCAGCCCGGCGGCGGCCGGGCCGAACGCCACGTCCTCGCGGACGGTCGGCATGAACAGCTGGTCGTCGGGGTCCTGGAAGACGATGCCGACCCGGCGGCGGATCTCGGCCATGTGCCGCTTGCCGACCGGCAGACCGGCGACGGTGACGGAGCCCGCGCCGGCGG
>NZ_JAPSIW010000174.1 GCF_031178505.1 Streptomyces sp.
GCCACCGCCCACGAGCAGGGCTCGTGGGCGGTGGCCGAGCGGACCGGCCGCGGTGGCCGTGAGTCCTTCCGCGGCCATCAGACCTTCAGGGCCTTGCCGGTCTCGTCCAGGACGTGCATCGCGGACAGCGGTCCGCCGAACAGCCAGGTGCCCGGGTCGAGTGCCAGTGCCTTGTCGCTCTTGACGAAGCCGAGGCCCTTCCAGACGGCGTTGCCCGCGAGGGCGCCGGTGAAGGGGTTGTCGTTGTCGGCGGCGACGTACAGGAAGGTGGCGTCCTTCTCGACCTGCGTGAGGCCCTCGACACCGACGGTGGTCATGCCCCAGGCGTCGGCCTGGCCCTTCCAGCCGTTCTTGAGGCCGGCCAGGTTGAGCACCTGCGGGGCGATGGCGTCGTCGGTGAGCATGCGGACGGAGGCGGCGCCGTTGGCGGTGAAGCCCTGCGCGAGCGCGTACTTGAGGCCGCTCTTGCCGGCCTTGTCGAGGCGGCCCTTGAGGTCGGCGGCCTTGGCGTCGATCCGCGCGTTGACCTCCGCGGCCTTCTCGGCCTTGCCGACGGCCTTCGCCAGCTCGGTGAAGTTCTTCTTCATCGTGGTCAGCTGGGGCTTGGTGGTGTACGTGAAGGAGAGGACCGGCGCGATGGCCTGGAGCTGCTTGAGATTGGCCTTGGAGCGCTCGTTGTCGATGACGATGAGGTCGGGCTGGAGCGCCTTGATCTTCTCCAGGCTGGGCTCGTTGCGGTTGCCGACGTCGGTGACCTGGGCGGGCAGGGCGGCGCCCTCGGCGGTGATCCAGGTGCCGTAGCCCTTGTTGTCGGCGTTGCCGGCGGGGGTGACGCCGAGGGCGACGAGTTCCTCGGCGTAGGTCCACTCCAAGGTGACGACCTTGGTGGCCGGCTTGTCGAGGCTGACCTTGCCCAGCGCGGTCTCGACGGTGATGCCGCCCTTCGCGGAGGCGTCCCCGCCCGGCTTGGTGTCCGCGGTCTCGCCGACCGTGCCGGAGCCGCAGCCGGCGGCGGCCAGCACGACGGCCAGGACGGTGCCGCCCGTGGCGAGGGCGCGCAGCATTCTCTGCATGGTGGGTCTCTCCTTGTGTACGTACGGCCGTGCGGGGACGGGTCGTTCGGGTACGGGTCTGCGGGCGCGTCCGGGGTGTGCCGGGCGGTCCGGGGTACGCCGCGGCCCGCCACGGTGCGGGGGCAGGGGCGTACGGCGGGCGCCGGGGCGACCGGCGGCCCGCCGGGCCGGCTCTCCGGCGGGGCGGCTCGGGGAGCCGGGTCAGGGCGAGGCGGCGGACGCCCCGGCGCGCTGCGGGAAGCAGGCGAGGTAGCCGGTCGACGGGTCGCGGACCACGGTGACCCGCAGCCCGAAGGCGCGCTCGATGACGTCGGAGGTGAGGACGGTCTCCGGGGCTCCGGTGGCGGCGACCCCGCCGTCGGCGACCACGACGACCTCGTCGGCGTAGGCGGCGGCCTGGGTCAGGTCGTGGAGGACGACTCCGCAGGCGATGCCGTGTTCGCGGGCGAGGCGCCGGACGACGTCGAGCACGTCGAACTGGTGCCGCATGTCGAGGTAGGTGGTGGGCTCGTCGAGCAGGAGGACGCCGGCCCGCTGGGCCAGGACCATGGCGAGCCAGGCGCGTTGGCGTTCGCCGCCGGAGAGTTCGTCAAGTCGCCGGTCGACCAGGGGGGCGGCGTCGGTGACGTCCAGGGCCCAGTCGATGGCCTCGGTGTCCTCGGCGGTGTGCCGGGCGAGGGCGCCGCGGTGGGCGTACCGGCCGTGCCGGACGAGTTCGCGGACGGTGACTCCGGCGGGTGCCTGGGAGGTCTGGGGGAGGAACGCGAGGCGCTGGGAGAGTTCCCGGCGCGCGAGGGAGCGCAGGGGCTCGCCGTCGATGCGGGTGTCACCGGCGAGGGGTGGCAGGAGGCCGGCCACGGTCCGCAGGAGGGTGGACTTGCCGCAGCCGTTGGGGCCGACGAGGACGGTGATCTCACCGGCGCGTAACGCGAGGTCCACCTGCCGGAGCACCGTGCGGCCGCCGTGCCCGACGTCGAGGCCGTTCGCCACCAGGCGGACGTCGCCCATGGACATCACGCTCCTTCCCCTTGGGCCGAACTGACCGCGCCACCATACAACTTAGGTAAGGCAGACCTTAGGGGTGGTTCCGTGTTCGTCCCGGCTTGTGACCATGTCGAGATCTCCCGCACGACCGCGCGCCCCGCACGCGTCCGCGCGACCCCTTGTCCCTCCGCACGGCGGAGGGGTAGGGCGCGGCGGAGCGTACGGGGCGGAGGTACGCGGTCGGCGTGCGGCGCTCAACTGCGGCGCACGGCCCCGGAGATGAGTTCGCCGCCCGGCGCGTGGGCGGGCGCCGCCGTGCGGACGGCCTCCGGAACGGACGCCGTGCCGTCCCCGGCGACCGGCAGCCGGTAGAGCGCGAAGGCGCGGCCGATCACCGGCTGGGCGACGTTGCGGACGCGCACACCGCCCGCCGTCATGCCGTGCTCGGTGCCGAGGTGGGCGTGGCCGTGGACGGCGAGGTCCGCCCCGGCCCCGTCGATCGCCTCGGCGAGCAGGTAGCTGCCGAGGAAGGGATGGATCTCCAGGGGTTCGCCGGCCAGCGTGTCGGGCACGGGCGCGAAGTGGGTGAGGGCGATGCGGACGGCGCAGCCGGCCGCGGAGAGGTCGCCGAGCGCGAGCGCGAGCCGTTCCGCGCTGAGCCGGGTGGTCCGGACGAAGGCCTTCATCTCCGGTTCGCCGAACTCGCCGGCGCTGCGGCCCACGAAGCCGCCGCAGAATCCCTTGACCCCCGCCACGCCGACCTTGTGCCCGGCGACGGGCAGCACGACGGCGTCCCCCTCCAGGACCGTGATGCCGGCGTCGGTGAGGACCTGGGTGACGGCCGCCTCCTCACCGGAGTGGTAGTCGTGGTTGCCGAGGACCGCGACCACGGGCACGCCCGCGTCCGCGACCTCCTCGGCGACCACCCGGGCCTCCTCCACGGTGCCGTGCCGGGTCAGGTCGCCGGCGAGCAGGAGCAGATCGGCGCGGTCCGGCAGTCCGGCGAAGGCGGGCCGGAGCACCCCGGCGCAGTCGGGCCCCAGGTGGATGTCGCCGACCGCCGCCACCCGGACGACGGTGCCGTGCCCGTCGGAGCGGGCGGTCTCGGACGTGGGGTCCGGGCCGGGGGCGGGATCGTGCGCGGGCCCGGCCCCGTCCGGCGTCGTGGTGAGCGGACGGCCCGGCGTGTCCGGGGTCGTCGGCGGCCTCGTCACGGCAGTTCCTCCCAACGGTCGGGTGCGTCGGCGCAGGCCACGACGAGATCGGCGCGGACCGTGAGGCCCGCCAGCTCCTCGCGGGCCAGGCGCAGGATCTCGTCGCGCCGGGACGCGGTCGGCACGGTTCCGGTCAGCAGCACCGAGGTCCCGCGCTGTTCGACCTGGACGCCGAGCTCGGCCACGTCGTCGGCGGCGAGCCGTTCCCGCAGCCGCGCGATGCGGTATTCGTCCTCGTGGGGCGCGGTGAACTCGATCATCGTTCCGGCCCTCCTCCTCCGCCCGGGCGAGGCTGTCCCGGGGCCGCGCCCGGCTCTCCCTGCGCCGGGCCGGCTCCCGCCGCGCCCGCCGGCGGGATGACGTCGAGCAGTTCGAGCAGATAGAGGAAGGCGGCGGCCATCGGCAGGCCCTCCGTCTCCTCGCGCACCCGCTCCCACGTGACCCGCTCGCGCAGTCCGCGGGCGACCGGCAGGAGGGCGCCGAAGTCGCAGTGGTGCTCGGAGAGCGCCGTGAGCCGGCTGATCATGAGGTCCGTCGGGTCGATGACGGGCATGTGCACCGAGTCGACGGGCAGCGTCCAGGCGCGTTCGAGCAGCTCCGTGGTGACGGGCCGCCCGGCGAGGGAGAAGATCAGGTCGATCTCCTCGCCACCGCTGCGAGCCTTCACCAGCCAGTCCTCGGGCGGGTCGATGACCAGGACGCCCTTCTCGCGGAGGAGTTCGGTGACCGTGTCGGCGTCCTCGCGGCGCAACACGAAGTCGGTGTCGTGCTGGAGGCGCACGGGGATGCCGTACGCGTACGCGGCCACGCTGCCGACCAGGGCGAAGGGACAGCCCGAGGTCTTCAGGAGGGCGGCGATCTCCTTGGTCGTCTCCAGGATCGCCTGGGTGTGGTCGGGCGGCAGCACCGGCATGCGGGCCCCCGTCTCCACCACCGCTCCGGCACCGCCGCCGGCGTCGTCCCGCCGGCCGTCGGCGCGTGCCGCGCGGGCGCCGCGACGCCCTGCCGTGAGGTTCATGAGGCCCTCCTCTCGTACCCGGTCACCTTCTGTCGAGGGGGCCGGAGCCCTGCCTGTACCCCGTTCCTCCGGAAGCATCCCCGCGCTCACGCGTCACCCCTCTGTCCCGCCTCGTCCCGGCCCGCGCCGGGAAGGTCGTCGATCGGCACCCGCAGGGCGCTCCCGCCCGCCTCCCAGGCACCGGTGATGTGTGCGGCCAGATCGTCCTCCAGGAGGACGGTCGCCTCCACGCCGAAGGCGACGTCGCCGGCGAGTTCCGGTTCGTCCGCCAGCAGGCCGCCGACCACCTCGCGCCGTACCAGCTGCTCGTGGACGGCGTCGGCCTCCACGTGCTCGTCGTAGAAGTGCACCGCCGCCTCGCCCGCGCCGATCCGGCGCATCGCGGCGGAGATCCGGGCCGCGGCCGGGGAGGAGGTGATCTCCAGGGCCGCGAAGTGGCCGACGAGGGCGCCACGGCGGGCCCGGTGGAGCCCGAGGAGGGACATCAGGTTGACCGTGGCCAGCGTCTCGGCGCCCGCCGCCTCCAGGTAGCGCCCGTAGGAGGGGTCGAGTCCGAGGTCGCTCATCAGGTCGGCGAAGAGACGGGCGTGCATGGCCTCGGCCCGGCCGCAGCCGAACTCGTCGTACTCGATCGCCACCATGGCCGCCTTGGCCCGCCCGCGCAGCCGGGGCACGACCCACAGGTGGGGGTCGGCCTCCCGGAGCTGGTAGACGGACCGCAGAGCGGCGTACTCGCGCAGCTGCTCCCTCGTGCCGTCGCGCACGAGGTGGTCGGAGACGCCGTGCCCCTCGGCCGGTTCGGTCAGGAGCGCCGCGAAGGCCTCGTCGACATCGGTGAACCGGCCGCAGCGGTCGCGCAGCGCGTCCTCGAAGCGCTCCTCCATGAGGGAGCGCAGCCGCAGCAGGTCCGGGTCCCACTCGACGGCGTCCGGCACCTGGTCGAAGCCCCGGTAGTGCAGTTCGTAGGCGAGGTGCAGCGCCAGCTGCAGGTCCTCCCCGTACGGGTCGGCGCCGGCCGTCGACCGGCGGTCCGGCAGGCTCCGGCCGACGCCTCGCAGATAGGCGTGGACGGCCTCGGACAGCTCGCCACGGGGTGGCGGCAGCTGCGGGCGTCCGGTGTCGGCTCGTACTTCCGTCCCTTGTGGGACTGTGATCGTCATGGCAGGCCTCCTCGCCAGGGTGAGGGCGGGTGCCAGGCGGGTGCCCCGTTCCCGGCGGCCTATGCCTGACCGGGGCGGACGGCCCGGCAGGACGGCCGGAATCCGGGTCCCCCGGGGGCGCCGGTACGGGCGGATTCCGGCGGGGACCGGTTGCGGGGCGCGGCCCCGGGGCAGTCGCTCCGCGTCCGCCGGGCGAGCGGCGGTGTCCGGGAGGCATCCGATGACCGGTGCGAAAGAGAAGGGCCCCACCGGGCCCGAGGCCTACGGCGCGACGCCGTGCCGGCGCACGGGGGCCTGGAGGCGTACGCGCGGGCGGCGGCCGGGTGCGAGGGGTGCCCGCTCCACCGGGAGGCGAGCGGGACGGTGTTCGGCCGGGGGGACCCGCACGCGCGGATGATGCTGGTCGGGGAGCAGCCCGGGGACCAGGAGGACCGGGAGGGCGTGGCGTTCGTCGGACCGGCCGGACGGCTGCTGTCCAGGGCGCTCGGCGAGGCCGGGATCGACGAGGAGGGCCTGTACGTCACCAACGCCGTCAAGCACTTCAAGTTCGCCCGGGACGAGACGCGCAAGCGGCGCATCCACAGGACGCCCACCGTGCGGGAGACGCCGGCCTGCCGTCCGTGGCTGACGGCCGAGCTGCGGCTCGTCCGCCCGGAACTGGTGGTCGTGCTCGGCGCGACGGCCGGCCGTTCGCTGCTCGGACCCTCGTTCCGGGTCGGAACGGACCGGGGCGTGCCCCGGCCGCTGCCGGCGGCGACGGCGCGGTCCGGGTCCTGGCGACCGTGCACCCCTCGGCGGTGCTGCGCGCCCGGGACCGCGAGGAGATGTACGCGGGGCTGGTGGCCGACCTGCGAACGGCGGCGGACGCGCTCTGACGCGCGCCGGGCGCGCGCTCCCACGGCACCCGGACGGGCGGCGCCCGGGCGGGTGACACACCGTGCCCGTTCGGCCGAGGGTGCGCCGCCGGGGCCGCGCGGCCGTGCAGGGTGGGGGCGTGGCGACCATCAGGAACACGGCCCCGGTGGCCCCGGAGGGCCGACAGGACCCGCGCCGTCGGGCGGCGTTCACCCGCGTGGCCGTCGGCGCCCTGCTCGCCGCGGCCGTGCTGTCCGGCTGCGGGGCCACTGCCCCGCGTGAGGACGGCGCCCGCCGCGCCGCCGGGCGGTTCACGGCCGCGCTGGCCGCCCAGGACTTCGGCGCCGCCTGCGGTCTGCTGGCCCCCGGGAGCCGGGAAGAGCTGACCGAGGACGGGAAGGCCCCGTGCGACCGGGCGCTGCGCTCCCTGGAGCTGCCGAGCGGCGGCGGGGCGCGGGCGGTCGAGGTCCACGGGCGCCAGGCCCTGCTCCGTACCGACGACGA
The DNA here is from genome assembly GCF_031178505.1 of Streptomyces sp. Lineage (GTDB taxonomy): Bacteria > Actinomycetota > Actinomycetes > Streptomycetales > Streptomycetaceae > Streptomyces > Streptomyces gulbargensis. Next base: position 6,809 of record NZ_JAPSIW010000174.1, read on the forward strand.
CACGGTGTTCCTGTCCCAGTTCGACGAGGGCTGGCGGGTCACGGCCGCCGGCTGCGTGCCGCAGCCCGACGACCTGCCGTACCGCTGCTCGCTGAAGGGAGCCTGACCATGAAGGCGGTGTTCATCGGCTGTCTGGCGATCATCCTCGGAGGTCTCGCCTACTTCACCGCGATCGGGGCGATGCAGCGGTGACGCCGGACGGCGCGCACCGCACCGGCCACCGCGGCGGCTTCTGGCGGTCGAACAGCCTGACGCTCACCTTCGGCGGCGCCTTCCTGGTGGTCCTCGCCGCACAGGCCGTCGCCGGAAACGCCGAGTTCAACGAGCAGCTCGCCGTCGAGGGGCTTCAGCGGATCGGCCTCGGCCCGTATCTCATGTCCTCGGACTTCGCCGTCGACGTCACGGAGAACTGGCAGTCGGAGTTCCTGCAGTTCTTCCTGTACGTGTACGGGACGGTCTATCTGCTCCAGCGCGGGTCGCCGGAGTCCAAGCCGCTGGACCGGGTGGGCATCGAGAGCGAACGCGACCAGCGCGTCGGCGAGCACGCGACGCCCGAGTCGCCGCGCTGGGCGGCCGACAAGGGCCGGCGCCAGTCGGTGTACGCGCACTCGCTCGGCCTGGTCATGGCCGGCCTGTTCCTGCTTTCGTGGCTGGCACAGTCCGTCGCCGGGACCGCCGCGCACAACGAGATGCGGCTGCGGCAGCTCCAGGACCCGGTGAGCTGGGCCTCCTACCTCGGGTCCGCGGACTTCTGGAGCCGGTCCCTGCAGAACTGGCAGTCGGAACTCCTGGCCGTGGCCTCCATGGCGGTGCTCTCCGTCTACCTGCGCCAGCGCGGGTCCCCGGAGTCCAAGCCGGTCGGGTCCCCGCACCACGCCACGGGCGTCGAGGGCTGACACGCACGGGCGGGGCGCCGTGGAGGCCGCCCCGCCCGTGTCAGGCGTCGTCGCCGGAACGGCTCGCGTCCGGTGCCCCGTCAGGGCGGTCGGCCCCGTCGGCGTCGTGTGTGCCGTCCGGGTCGTTCCTGTCCTCCGCGTCCTTCGCGTCCTTCCCGGGCGTGTGCCGCTTGCCGCGCACCGCCCGCTCCCGGGGGCGATGGCTCGTGTCGCAGAAGGGCGCGCGGAGGCTGCGCCGGCAGGTGCAGAGGGCGATCACCGGGCGTTCGCACAGGCGCGTCTCGCCGTCGGGGAGCACGATCTCCAGCGGCCCCTCGATGAGGAGCGGCCCCTCGCGCAGAGGGACGGCGCGCGGGACCCCGGGCCGGGACCGCGGCCCGCCGCCGAGGCCCCCACCCGGCACGGGGCCGGGCGCCGGGGTGCGGGCCCCGTTCACCGCCGTGGGCTCGTCGTGCGCGGCCGTGGGCTCGTCGTCCGTCGTCGTGGGCTCGCGGGACGTGTTCATGCCGCCTCCTCGCTCTCCGCCGCGGTGTCCGGCCCGGGGGTCCGTCCGTCCGCGCGCATCCCCCGCTCCGTGGGGTCCCCGTCCCGGGCCGCCTCCCCGAAGCGCTCGGCGCCGACCTCGCGGACGGCCCGGATGACCACCAGTTCCTCGTGGCGCACGCCCGGCGGGACCAGACCGCGCGCCTCGAACCAGCGCGCGCGGGACGTCATCACCGGCCCGAAGGGCTGATCGCTCCTGGCCGCCACGCGGGCCTTCAGCCCCGACCTCTTCAGGGCCTCGAGGCTGGCGTCCACCCCGGAGAGGGAGGACTGCACCAGGAGGAGAACGCCCTCGGGGGCCAGAACGGAGGGCGCGGCGCGGCAGATGCGGTCGAGCAGGAGCCGCCCGTCGCGTCCCGCGTCCCAGGCGCGCTCCGGACCCCGGGCGGGGACGTGCGGGGCGTCGGCGGGGACGTACGGCGGATTGACGGTCACCAGGTCGAACCGCTCCCCCGCCACCGGCCGGGTGAGATCGCCGCGTACGACGCGGACGCGGCACCCGTGGACCCGGGCGTTCAGTCGGGCGGTGGTCACGGCGGCACCGGAGATGTCGACGGCCGTCGTCTCGGCGCCCCTGCGGGCGGCGGCGATGGCGAGGACGCCGGTGCCGGTGCACATGTCGAGCACCTTGTCGCCGGGTCCCACGTCCTCACGGGCGAGGGTGTCGAGGAGGAGCTCGGTGTCCCCCTGGGGGGCGTACACGCCGGGCGGAGTGATCAGTCGCATCGGGCTCATTCCGCGCGATTACCCGGCGCCGATCGGGACATGCGTGGAGCGACGGGACATGCGTGGTTACGCCGGGAAGGCCCGGGTAGCAGAGTATCCGTCCCGTTACGCCACCGAACGAGGGAGATGAGCACGATGGTGCACGACACGATCCAGGTGGACGCGCCGCTGCGTGAGGTGTACGACCAGTGGACCCAGTTCGAGGAGTTCCCCCGGTTCATGGACGGCGTGGAGTCGGTCCAGCAGATCGACGACCGGCACCTGCACTGGCGGACCAAGATCGCCGGAGTCACCCGTGAGTTCGACGCGGAGATCGTCGACCAGCTGCCGGACGAGCGGATCTCCTGGCGCACCGTCGGAGGTGACGTCAAGCAGAAGGGCGTCGTCACGTTCGAACCGGTCGACGACACGCACACCCGGGTGACGCTCGCCCTGGACATGGAGCCGGAGGGCTTCGTGGAGAAGGCGGGCAAGGCCCTCGGTGTGGTCGACAGCCGGGTGGAGGGCGACCTCAAGCGGTTCAAGAGCTTCATCGAGGACCGCGACCGCGCGACCGGCGCCTGGCGCGGCCGGCTGAGCCCGGGTGAGGCGGGCGGCGGTACGGCCGGTGGCGGTACCGCCACCTCCCCGGGCACCCCGCCGCCGGGCCAGGGCAACCCGCCCGGCTCCTGGCCGGCATCCTGACGCACGGCCGGGCACGGCGCCGGACGCCCGCCCGCACGAGCCGGCCCGAAGAGGGGCCGACCACGGGGCCCGGGAGGACGACCGTCCTCCCGGGCCCCGGACATGTCCGGGGCAGGACGGCCCTGGCGCGGAGGCGGCCGGTGCGGGACGACCCGGGTCCCGGGCATGTCCGGGGGCAGTACGGCCCCAGGAGCGGAGGCGGCCGGCCCCGAGGCGGTGCGGGTGCGGAGGCGGTCGACACGTGACGACCGGAGCCCCGGAGCCGCCCGCGCGGGCGTCCGCCGACCCTCCCGCGCTTCTGCGTCCGGCCGGGCCACAGGTCACAGGGCCGGGGGTTGGGCCGGTCCCCGGTCCTGCCGGTCCCGGGCGGGCCGCAGGCCCGGGCGCCGCCCCGGCGCACCGCGCGAACCGGCCGACCGTCGCGTGCGTGTTCCCGTGCCGCCTGGGCAGACGCCGGGCTGAGCCGAGGAGCGTCGCCATGATCCGGTTGTCCGAGGTCCTCTCCTTCCTGCAAGGAGTCCTCACCCTGTGGGCCGTCCGCGCACGCGCCGACGCGGGGCCGCGCGGCGGCCCCCGCGAGCCGGTCGCGCCGTACCGGGGCGTCCGGGCGGCCGGACGGAGGGCGGTGCGACTCCCGTGAAGGACTTCGAGCTGCTCGAGATCTGCCTGCACACGGAGGAGCGGGGCCGGGTCGACGTACCGTTCGCGGAGACGGGAGAGGCCCCGGCCATCGAGCTGCCGGAGGGCGCGGTGGTCGGTGTGGGCCTCGTGTTCCGGCTCGGCCGGGACATCGACGGGCTGGCCTTCGAGGACACCCGCGTCCGGGAGGGCAGTGTCCTGGCGCGCACCCACACGGCGCTCGGCGGATTCCGCTCGGGCGGACCGTACGAGATCCGGCTCTCCGCCGAACGGCTCCCCGTCGGGCGGGCCCACTGCGGCACGTACGAGGTGACGGGCCGCTTCCTGGACGGCGACGGGCAGGAACTCGCGGTACGTCCCGGCCGCGAG
>NZ_JAPSIW010000866.1 GCF_031178505.1 Streptomyces sp.
CCCGCCGGGGACGCCGAGCGGCGCGCGGCCTGGACGCACCCGCGGCTGGTCGGCCAGGGCGCCGGCGACGCCGCCGCCGGGGGGGGGCCCGCGGGCCCCCCGGGGGGCGCCCCCCCGGGGGGCCGGGGGGGCCCCCCGCCGTGCGGGTGGAGGGACTGTGGAAGCGGTTCGGTGAGCAGATCGCCGTGAACGGGATCGACCTGGTCCTGCCGGCGGGGAAGTTCATCGGCCTGGTGGGGCCCAACGGGGCCGGCAAGACGACCACCCTGTCCATGATCACCGGCCTGCTGCGGCCGGACGCCGGCCGTGTGCTCGTCGCGGGCCACGACGTGTGGCGCGACCCCGAGTCGGTCGCGCGGGTGAAGGCGAGCATCGGCATCCTGCCCGAGGGACTGCGTCTCTTCGAGCGCCTGTCGGGGCGTGAACTCCTGGCGTACAGCGGCCGGCTCCGGGGGATGCCGGGCGCCGAGGTCGACAAGCGGGCCACGCAGCTGCTCGACGTCCTGGATCTGACCGGTTCGCAGAACAAGCTGGTCGTGGACTATTCGACCGGTATGCGGAAGAAGATCGGCCTGGCGGCGGCGCTCCTCCACAACCCGGAGGTGCTCTTCCTGGACGAGCCGTTCGAGGGCGTCGACCCGGTGTCGGCGCAGACCATCCGCGGGGTCCTGGAGCGGTACACCTCCTCCGGTGCCACCGTCGTCTTCTCCAGCCACGTCATGGAGCTGGTGGAGTCGCTGTGCGACTGGGTCGCCGTGATGGCGGCGGGCCGCATCCGGGCCCAGGGCCCGCTGGCCGAGGTCCGGGGTGACGCGCCGTCCCTGCAGGCCGCGTTCCTGGAGCTGGTCGGGGCGAACGAGCGCGCCGCCGCCGGTGACTCCCTGGACTGGCTGGGCGGCGGTACGGGCGCGACCGCGGCAGGGCCGGACGGCGTGGCGGGCGGGAGCGCGCGGTGAGTGCTGTCGTCCCCTCCCCCGCGCCGGCGCCCTCCCTCACCTCCGTCTTCGTACGGCTCAAGCTGGCGCTGCTCCGGAACGGGCTGCGGCAGTCCAGCGGCCGGACCGCCGTGTACATCACGTCGATCGTGGTGACGCTGCTGATCGCGGTCGCGATGATGCTCTCGTTCCTGCTGCTGCGCGGCGGCTCGGCGGCCGGCACGGTCTCCGTGCTCGTCATCGCGCTGCTCACCCTCGGCTGGGCGGTGATGCCGCTGTTCGTGCCGGGCGGTGACGAGACGCTCGACCCGTCGCGGCTCGTCATGCTTCCGCTGCGTCCGCAGCCGCTGGTCCGGGCGCTGCTGGTGGCGTCCCTGGTGGGCATCGGCCCGTTCTTCGCGCTCTGTCTCGCGGTCGGCGCCGCCCTGGCCCTCGCCGACGACGCGGCCGGCACCGTGGTGGCGGTGCTCGCGGTGCCGCTGACCGTCCTGGTGTGCGTGGCGCTGTCCCGGGCGGTCGCCGCCGCGAACGTACGGCTCCTCACCTCGCGCAAGGGCCGTGACCTGGCCCTGCTCAGCGGTCTGCTCATCGCCGTCGGCATGCAGGTGATCAACTTCGGCGCGCAGAGCCTGGGCAGGTCCGGCGACCTGTCGGTGCTCGACCCGGCGGCGGCCGTCGCCGGCTGGCTGCCGCCCGCCGCGGCGTTCGCCGCGATCGGGAACGCGGGCGACGGCGCGTACGCCGAGGCGGCCGGGCGGCTGCTGCTGACCGTCGCCACGCTGGTGCTGCTGCTCGTGTGGTGGCGGCGGAGCCTGGTGCGGCTGATGGTCGAGCCGGACGGTTCCACCCTCGCCGCCGCCACGGCGACCAAGGACGCGACGGACGGGCGCGGGCGGCTCGCGCGGCTGCTCCCGGAGGGCCGTACGGGCGCCGTCATGGAGCGCAGTCTGCGCTACATCGGGCGCGACCCGAAGACGAAGGCCTCCTGGGTCACCGCGCTCGCGATCGGCGCGCTCGTGCCGGTGTTCAACGCCTACCAGGGCGCGGGCAGCATCTACTGGGCGTCGTTCGCCTCGGGCATGCTCGGCATGCAGATGTTCAACCAGTTCGGGCAGGACACCTCGGCGTTCTGGATGGTCGCCCAGACCATCTCCTCACCGGCCGGCGCCTACGCCGAGCTGCGGGACCGCGCCCTGGCCCTGCTGGTGATCACCGTGCCGTACACGGTGGCGGTGACGGTCGCCACGGCGGCGATCCTCGGGGACTTCTCGCAGCTGCCGGAGGGCCTCGGGGTCGCGTTCGCCCTGATCGGGGCGATGCTGGCGCTCGGCGCGGTGCTCTCGGTCCGCTTCCCGTACTCGATCCCGCAGGACTCCCACCGGAACGTCGCGGCGGGGCAGGGCGGGCTCGCCATGGGCGCGATCTTCGGCGGCATGCTGGCCGGCCCGGTGCTCTGCGCCCCGCTCATCGGCCTGGTGATCTGGCTCCACGTCGCCGGCCTGCACGGCCTGCTGTGGCTCGTCCTGCCGGCCGGTGTGCTGTACGGGGCGCTGTTGGCGTGGGCGGGCCTGAAGTCGGTCGCCCCGCGCATGGCGGCCCGTCTGCCGGAGATCCTCCAGGCGGTCAGCAAGGGCTGACCGGGGCGTATGTACGGCCCGGGGGCGGGGGCGGGGGGACCCACCCCCCCCCCCCCGCGGCGGGCGGGGGGGGCGTCAGGCGGCGGGGGGGGGGGCAGCCGGTTAGCGGT
>NZ_JAPSIW010000175.1 GCF_031178505.1 Streptomyces sp.
GTCGCGAAATCCTTGTTGTCCAGGCACAGGCCGCTGTGCGCGTTACGGATCCGGTAGTAGCCGTCGCCCGTGGGTGTCAGGGTCCAGTTCTGGACCGCGGCGCCATTGCACGTCCACTGCCGTACCTCCGCTCCGGGCGCGGTCGCCCAGTCGTAGTCGTCCAGGCACAGACCGCTGTGCCGGTTGCGCAGGGCGACCGGCGCGGTCGGCACGGGGGACTCTCCCGACGGGCCCTGGAGGACGGTCGACGTCGAGACCGGGGTTCCGAGATGCGGTGTGCCGTCGGCGTTCCACGAGATCTTCTGCACCCGCGTCGTGCGCGTGGTGCCGCAGCCCTGCGACGCCGAGGAGTTCGCGTGGTAGGCGATCCAGGTCTCGGTGCCGTCGGGCGAGCTGAAGAAGGAGTGGTGTCCGGGGCCGAACACCCCCGCGGCGTCGTTGCGTTGGAAGATCGGCTGGGGCGCCTTGGCCCACGAGGCGGCGGCGAGCGGATCGCCTCCCGTGTACTCCAGCATCCCCAGCTTGTAGTTGGGCCCGTTGCAGTGACTGGCCGAGTACGTGAGGAAGGTACGGCCGTTGCGCTGCAGCGCGAAGGACCCTTCGTTGACCGCCCCGTCCTGCCGCTCCCAGGCCAGCGTCGGAGCCGAGATCCGCGTCCCGTGGGCGCCGGCGGTCCAGGGGTTCGACATGGGGGCGATGTACAGCGACTGCAGGTTGTCCACCGGGGAGACGGCGGAGAACGTCATGTACAGAGAACCGTTGAGCCTCAGCAGGCTGGCATCGATGGCCCACCCGTTGTTCGGCATGAGGTCGACGATGCCGCGGTAGGCGTAGGGCCCGAGCGGATCGCTGCCCGAGCTCTCCAGGGCATGCGTGCGCCGGGGCCCGCCGGACTGCTCGACCGAGTAGTACAGGTACCAGCGCTCACCGACCCTCTCCAGATGCGGCGCCCACATTCCTGTCCCGGCCGTGCGGAAGACCAGTCGCTCCGGGGCGTCGCGCAGACCGGCGATCGTGGGTGAGCGGCGCATCACGATGTCGGAGGACCAGGTCGTCGCGACGTAGTAGTAGAAGCCGCCGTGCTGGACCAGCGTCGGGTCGGCGCTGTTGGGCACGTCGACGACGGGGTTGGTGAAGCTCGGGCCGGGCGCGGCCTCGGCGCGTTCCGCCCCGGCCAGGCTCATGCCGAGCGCGGTGATGAACGCGATGACGAGGAGGACCCCTCGCCGTACCGTTCCTCTGCCGTGGACGATGTGCACGTCTCCTCCTCGGGGAACGTCAACTCCTGCGGGCTGGACGGGCATCGGGAGATCACTGCTGGTGGAAGGTGGCGTCCTGAGCGGCGAGCGTGCCGGCGACGGGCTGCACGTGGAGCAGGAAGCCGTAGTGCCGGAGATACTGTCCCGGGAAGCGGTAGGCCTCGAACGAAACGCCTGCCGCGTCGGCCAGCCCGGGGCGTCGGTGGAAGCTCGCGCTGTCGGCGAAGGCGGGGCTGCCGTCGTTCCTGTCCACCCACACCTCACCGTTCCTGACACGCAGGTAATGCCCCGGGAAGTTGGCGGATTCCAGGGAGACGGTGCCGTTGCCGGCGAGCCCGCTCACCGTGCGGAACTGCGAATCGGCGAGGTTGGTGACGTTCGCCTCCAGCTTGACCCGGTAGTCCCAGTGCCGGAGGTAGTGGGACGGGTAGTTGAAGGAGGACAGCCGCTGGGGGGTGGCGCCGTCGGCGACGGGGATGCCGAAGTTCGGGGTGCCGTCGGCGTTCCAGTAGACCTTCTGGACGCGTGTCCTGCGGTTGGGGTCGTTCAGCGGATCGCCACTGATGTCCTTGTAGTTGCGGTCGTGGTAGACGAGTATGTCGCTCCTGCCGTCCTCGGACGTGGTGAAGGAGTTGTGCCCCGGCCCGTACTGCCCGGTCGCCGCGTTGCTGGCGAAGACGGGAGTCGGGCTCTTCGTCCAGGCCGCGGGGTCGAGCAGGTTCGCCGAGGCGGAGGCGGTGAGCATGCCGAGGCAGTAGTTGCTGTCCGTCGCGGACGCCGAGTACGTCATGAACACCTTGCCACCACGCTGGATGACGGCCGGCCCCTCGTTCACCTTGTGGCCGACGGTTTCCCAGCCGTACGTGGGCATGCTCAGCCGCACGGGCGTGCCGGTGATGGTCCACGGGTTGGCCAGCCTGGCGATGTAGAGGTTGGAGTTGTTGTTGATGGCCGGGTCCTTCTGGGCCCAGCTGAGGTAGCGGGCGCCGTTCACCACGAACGTGGTCGCGTCCAGCGAGAAGCTGTCCATCGGCGTGGCGATGCGGCCCTTCTCGGTCCAGCCGCCCGTGAGCGGGTTCGCGGCGGAGCTCTCCAGGACGTACATCCGGATCCGCCACACGTCGTCGGCGCGGCCGGCGGCGAAGTAGACGTACCACTTGCCGTCGATGAAGTGTATTTCCGGCGCCCAGATGTGGGATCCCATCTCCCCGGACGCGTGCTTCGTCCAGATCACCGTCTCCGGGGCGGCGGAGAGGCCCTGGATGGTGGTGGCCCGGCGCAGGATGATGCGGTCGTACTCCGGGACGGTCGCCGTGTAGTAGTAGAAGCCGTCCGTGTGCTTGAAGATGTGCGGATCGGCTCGCTGGTTCACGAGAGGGTTGGAGTACGAGACCGCCGGTGACGCGGGCGCGGCGGCATGGGCGGGAGACGGCAGCAGCAGGGCTGCCACCAGGGCCGCCCAGGCCATGAGAGCACTGCAGATTCTTCGCGGACTCACTTCGTCCTCCTCGTGTGTGGGTGGTGGTGAGGCCACTCGGGCACGACGCGTCGCCGGCCGACGGGCGTTCCGGCTTGCGCGACCTTCGGGCAGTGGAGCGGCCGCCGGGTCATCGGGCCCTTGCGGCCGGCGGGATTCCCTCTCGTGCGGCGGCGGGGGATGACGACACGCGTGCCGGGGAGCGGCCCGGCGCGACCGGTCCCGTGTGCGAGCACGGGACCTCGGGCACGGTCCCTTCTTCCTCAGTGCCGCTGCCGCACGATGAGACGCTGCAGAACGATGAAGGCGAGCAGGAGGGCGCCGATGACGATCTTCGTCCACCAGGAACTGAGGGTGCCCTCGAAGGAGATCAGGGCCTGGACGGTGCCGAGGACCAGGACGCCGGCCATCGAGCCCGCCACGTAGCCGACGCCACCGGCGAGCAGGGTTCCGCCGATCACGACCGCGGCGATGACGTCCAGTTCCATGCCGACGGCGTGCAGTCCGTATCCGGAGAGCATGTAGAGGGCGAAGAGCAGGCCACCCAGAGCCGAGCAGAACCCGCTCACCGCGTAGACACCCACCTTCGCCCTCGCGGTGGCCAGTCCCATCAGCCGCGCCGAGGACTCGCTGCCGCCCACCGCGTACACGGTCCGGCCGAAGCGGGTGAGGTGGAGCACGTAAAGGGCGGCGGCGACGACGGCCAGGGCGACGAGCACGCTGTAGGTCAGTGTGACGCCGCCGGGCAGTTCGAGCGTGCCCGTGGCGAAGGTGCGGAAGGACGCGTCGGTGATGGACACCGATTCCACGCTGATGAGGAAGCACAGGCCCCGGGCCAGGAACATTCCGGCCAGGGTGACGATGAACGGCTGCACGTCGAAGTGATGGATGACCAGGCCCATCAGCAGGCCGAGCCCGGTTCCGACCACGAGGACCGCGAGGATGGACAGCAGCGGTGGCCAGCCCGCTTCGAGTGTGGCCGCGGCGATCATGGTCGACAGTGCCGCGACGGCGCCGACGGACAGGTCGATCCCCCCGGTGAGGATGACGAAGGTCATTCCCACGGCGAGCACGATGAGGAAGGCGTTGTCGATGAAGAGGTTGGCCACGACCTGGCCGGAGGCGAAGTCCTGGTAGCGGACGGAGCCGATGCCGAAGGTCGCGACGAAGACCACGAGGGTCGCTACGACGGGCAGGAAGCGCTGGGGAAGACGCAGGCGTGCGGAGGCCAGGGTCGGCGTACTCATCCGGCGGCCACCTTCCGGGATCGAGGGGCGGGGGTGGGGGACTTGCGCCGGCCGCTGACGGCCCGCGCCACGCGCGGCGACTGCAGCAGGCATACGGTGATCACCACGACCGCCTTGAACAGCAGGGTGATGTTGGTCGGCACGCCGATGGTGTAGACGGTGGTGGTCAGGGTCTGGATCACGAGCGCGCCGACGAGCGTGCCGGCGAGGGAGTAGCGGCCGCCGGCGAGCGAGGTGCCGCCGATCACCACCGCCAGGATGGCGTCCATCTCGATCCACAGACCCGCGTTGTTCGCGTCGGCGGCGCTGACGTTGGAGCTGATCATCAGTCCGGCCACGCCCGCGCAGAGCGCGGCGAAGACGTAGACGGTCCAGGTGATCGTGCGTGAGCGGACCCCTGCGAGTTTGCTGGCCTCGGGGTTGACGCCCACTGCCTCGATCAGCATGCCGAGGGCGGTACGGCGGGTCAGCAGGGCGACCGCGAGGAGGACCGCGAGGCTGATCAGGATGGCGATCGGCAGGATGAGGAATCCGGCCCCGATCTGCCGGTAGGTCGGGTCGCTGATGGTGACGATCTGGCCTTCGGTGAGCAGCATCGCGCCGCCGCGTCCGGCCGTCATCAGGACGAGGGTCGCGATGATCGGCTGGATGCCCAGCACGGAGACGAGGAAGCCGTTCCACAGTCCGAGCAGGACGCACACGCTGAGGGCCAGCAGGACTGCCGTCGGGGCGTCCCCGCCGTCGGCGATCCACGTACAGCCGATGGCGCCGGCGATCGCGGCGACCGCGCCCACGGACAGGTCGATGCCCCGGGTGGCGATCACCAGGGTCATGCCCACGGCGATGAGCAGCGTCGGTGCGCCGTTGCGGAGGATGTCGACGAGGCTGCCGTACAGGTGTCCGTCCTGGATGCGCAGTTCCAGGAACGACGGGGTGAAGACGACGTTGAGCACGATGAGGCCGGCCAGCGCGACCAGGGGCCAGAGCAGGCGTCCGCGTATCACGAGGCCACCGCCGTGCTGCTGTGGGCGTCCGCGGCGATGGCCGTCATCACGGAATCCACGGAGATCTCGGCACCGGACAGTTCGGCCACCTTGTGCCGGTCACGCAGGACGACGACCCGGTCGGACACGCGTACCACCTCCTCCAGTTCGGCGGAGATGAACAGCACCGCCATGCCCTCGGCCGCCAGTTCGGCGACCACCTTCTGGATCTGCGCCTTGGCGCCGACGTCGATGCCGCGCGTGGGCTCGTCGAGAATGAGGAGCCTGGGCCGGGTCACGAGCCACCGGGCCAGCAGGACCTTCTGCTGGTTACCGCCCGACAGGTTGCCCATCACGGCGTCCGGATCGGCGGGCCGGATGTCCAGCCTTTCGATGTACTCGGCCACCATCGCCTCGGCGGTGCGGCGGGCCACCGGTCGTGCCCAGCCCCGTGCCGCCTGGGTGGCGAGGATCAGGTTGTCGCGGACGCTGAGGTCCTCGACGACGCCCTCGGCCTTGCGGTCCTCCGAGCAGAAGGCGACGCCCCTGGCGATGAGCGACCGTGGCCCGCGGGACCGGATCGTTTCGCCGTCAACCATGAGGAGGCCCGTGTCCGGGCGGTCGGCGCCGGACAGCAGCCTGGCGAGTTCCGTGCGTCCGGAGCCCAGCAGACCGGCGAGGCCGACGACTTCTCCCTCGTGTATCTCGAGGTCGAAAGGTTCGATCGCGCCCGCCCGTCCGAGCCCCTGGGCGACGAGGACGGGGGCGCTTTGGGGGGTCCGTTCCTCGGAGCGGCGCTCGACCTCGTCGAGGAGGCCGGCCTCGCGGCCCAGCATGGCCGACACCAGAGCCATGCGGTCGAGGTTCTGGGGGAGGTACTCCCCCACGAGGCTGCCGTTGCGCAGCACCGTCATGCGGTCGGCGATCTCGTAGACCTGGTCGAGGAAGTGGGAGACGAACAGGATCGCCACGCCTTCGTCCCGCAGCACTCGGACGATGCGGAACAGTTCCTCGACCTCGTCGCTGTCGAGGCTGGAGGTCGGCTCGTCCAGTACCAGCACACTCGCGTCCACCACCAGTGCCCGGGTGATCGCCACCAACTGCTGTACGGCGATGGAGTGGCTGCTCAGCACGGAGGCGGGGTCGATGGAGAGGCCGATGCGTGCCATGAGTTCCGTGGCGCGGGCCCGCATGGCCCTACCGTCGATGGCGCCCAGTCTGCGCGGCTCGTGCCCGAGCAGGATGTTCTCGGCCACCGACAGGTTGGGGCAGAGGTTGACCTCCTGGTAGACGGTGCTGATCCCGGCGTTCCGTGCCTGGCCGGGAGCGGTGAACTCGACCGGCTCGTCCTTGAGGAGGATGGTCCCGGCCGTCGGCCGGTGGACCCCGGTGAGGGCCTTGATCAGGGTGGACTTGCCGGCTCCGTTCTCGCCCATGAGCGCGTGCACTTCGCCGGGAAACAGGCGGAAGTCGACGTCCGCGAGCGCCTTGACACCGGAGAACTCCACGGTGATACCGCGCATGTCGACGACCGGGTTGCCGCCGGTCGCTGGGGAATCGGTCATGACCAGTGCTTTCGTCAGGAGAAGAAGAGCCCGCCACCGCGGCGTGATCGGCCCGTGATGGCGGGACAGCGGCTCGTGTCAGTACTTCCGGTCCTTGAGGACCTTCTTCGCCTGCTCCGTCGTGAAGGTGGTCTCCTCGGTGACCACGCGCTCGGGGACGCTCTCGCCCTTCACGACCTTCTTGGCGAGATCCATCAGCTGGTCGCCGAGGAGGGGGTTGCACTCGACGATGTAGTTGATCTCGCCGTCCGCCAGCGCCTGCATGCCGGCCTTGACCGCGTCCACGGTAATGATCTTGATGTCGGTGCCGGGCTTCTTCCCGGCCGCCTTGATCGCCTCGATGGCGCCCAGGCCCATGTCGTCGTTGTGGGCGTACACCACGTCGATGTCCGGGTGGGAGCGCAGGAGCGCCTCCATGACCTGCTTGCCGCCCGCCCGTGTGAAGTCGCCGCTCTGTGAGGCCACGATCTTGATGTCGGGCTTCTGGGCGATGGCCTCCTTGAAGCCCTTCTGCCGGTCGATGGCCGGCGCGGCCCCGGTGGTGCCCTGCAGCTCCGCCACGTTGACCGGGCCGCTCGCCGTCCCGGTCAGCCACTTGCCCGCCTTGCGTCCCTCCTCGACGAAGTCGGAGCCGAGGAACGTCTTGTACAGCGAGGTGTCCGTGGAGTCGATCGCGCGGTCGGTGAGGATCACCGGGATCCTGGCGCGCTTCGCTTCCAGCAGGACCGCGTCCCAGCCCGTCTCCACGACGGGACTGAAGGCGATCACGTCGACCTTCTGCTGGATGTACGAACGGATGGCCTTGATCTGGTTCTCCTGCTTCTGCTGCGCGTCGGAGAACTTCAGCTCGATGCCCGCGGTCCGAGCGGACTCGCGCACCGACTTCGTGTTGGCCGTGCGCCAGCCGCTCTCGGCGCCCACCTGGGCGAACCCCATGACGATCTTGTCGCCGGCGGCGCCCTTGGAGCCGCCGGCGCTGCCGTCACCGGCCCCGCAGGCCGTCAGCGTGGCCAGCGCGAGGGCGCAACCCATCGTGGCTATCTTCTTGAACACAGCGTCGTCCTCCATGGTGAACCGTGCGGCGCTACCCAGCCGACCGGACGTGATCGGGGTCACGAGCGACAACAGTGAGCGTTAACATTTCTCGCGTCAAGCCCCTGTGAAACCACAATTCGGCATCGGCAGGCACTGAGAGTCTTCTCAGTGTTAGCGCTCACTTCCGCTGCGGCGCGGGGTAGTATCCCCACGCTGGGGACGGCTGTGCGGAGTGCGTCGGCACCTCAGGAGGTCTCGCCCCGGCGCGTCAGCGGCGGGGCACCCGAGTGAGGTTCCTTCGGGCTGCGGGCTTTACCGTTACAAGGGCACGGTTGACCGTTGCATGCGGATCTCTCGCGGTCCCGACGGGTGGTCGGGGCGGGGCGATCATGTCAGGAGGAGATGGCGTGGAGGACCCCACGGGGGCGAGCACAGTGGCGCGAGAGCCGGCGATGACCGACGTCGCCCGGCTGGCCGGCGTGTCTCATCAGACGGTGTCCCGTGTGCTCAACAGCCACCCCAACGTGCGCGAGCAGACCCGGCTGCGGGTGCTGGCGGCGGTCAAGGAACTGGGCTACCGGCCCAACCGCGCGGCTCGCGCGCTGGTGACCGGACGGTCGCAGCTGATCGGCGTGATCGCCCAGAACTCCACTCTTTACGGCCCGTCCTCCCTGCTGGCCGCCTTCGAGATCTCGGCGGCCCTCCAGGGGTTCGCGGTCAGTGTGCACCGGGTGCACGAACTGGGACAGTCCTCGATCGCTGCCGCCGTCGAGCGGCACCGCGACGAGCGTGTCGCCGGCATCGTCGCCATCGCTCCCACGGCCTCGGCGAACGAGGCACTGGCCGAGGTTCCCGCCGAGGTACCTCTGGTGACCATCGACGGTGACCCTGAACGGAACGCGCCGATGGTGTCCGTGGACCAGGAGGAGGGCGCGTACCAGGCGACCCGGCATCTGCTGGAGGCCGGCCACGAGACGGTGTGGCACGTCTCCGGCCCGCCGGACTGGTTCGACGCCGCGGGCCGGATCCGTGGTTGGCGCAGGGCACTGCATGAGGCGGGCGCGGAGGTCCCCCCGATCAGCACGGGGGACTGGACCGCGGCTTCCGGATACCGTGCCGGCCAGATGCTGGCACGCATGCCCGAGGTCACCGCGGTGTTCGCCGCCAACGACCATCAGGCCCTCGGTGCTCTTCGCGCCATGACCGAGAGGGGGCGTTCCGTTCCGGAGGAGGTCAGCATCGTCGGGTTCGACGACGTACCCGAGGCCCCCTACTACTCCCCTCCGCTGACAACGGTGCGCCAGGACTTCGCCGCGGTGGCCAATGCGACGCTCCACCTCCTGCTCCGCCTGATGAACGAAGGCTCCACCGGCGACACCCAGCTGGTCATCACGCCCGAACTCGTCCGGCGCGCGAGCGTGCAGTCGCCCCCGGGCGGCTGACCGAACCCTTCGGATCCGGCTGCCGGCGCGGTCTCACCGGTACCCGGAGCGTCTTGTGCGGTGGCGGCCCCCAGGGGCTGCGGATGTGGTGACCGACCTCGGGCGGCCCGTACCGATCGTGTGCGCGCAGCCGGTCGCGCTCCGCGCGGGACAGCCCCTGTCGGCGCCCGAGCACCAGTACGTCCACGTCCGGACCTCGCCGGACCTGGTCACCGGACGGCCTTCTCAAGGGCAACGGCACCAACACCGGTTCGCACACCTGGGCACCGGCCGTGCACCGGGACGCCGCGCGCCAGGCGTACGGCAGCACGCTCAGCACCGTGCCGCCCGGCTTCTCGCATTCGGTGATCGCCGTTTCGTGCACGACCGACTTCGCCGGCGCCACCCACCCCGCGATCTTCCACGACACAGGATCGGGCATCATCGACTCCCCTGTGGTCACCGGGGGCGACGGGGCGAACTACCCGTACGACAAGGACCACGCGTCGGGCCGACCGGCCGGTGCCCCGTGCGCCGGCGCATCGGTTGTCCGACGGCGACGCGTGAAGGCGGGTGCCCCGGGTTCCTGCGAACTCGGGGCACCCGCCTTCACGGGGATCGGCCCGCGCTTGGCGGCTGACGGTGCGGCGCACCGGTGCGGTCACGCGGCTCCGGGGTTGCCGTAGTACGCGTCCGGCCCGTGCTTGCGTGTGTAGTGGCGGTCCAGGACGTGCTGCGGGGGTACGACCGTCCCCAGGGCGATGGTGTGGAGGGCCATCTCGGCCACCGCCTCGCAGATGATCGCGTGCTCCAGGGACGCGGTGGCGTCGGCGCCCCAGGTGAAGGGGCCGTGGTGGGCGACGAGGGCGCCGGGGACCTCCCTGGCCCGCCTGTCGTCCCGGTCCAGGAGGTCCACGATGACCTGGCCGGTGTTGTACTCGTAGTCCCTGGCGCACTGCTCGGGGGTGAGGGCCTCGGTGACGGGGACGGGACCGTTGAAGGTGTCCGCGTGGGTCGTGCCGAGCACCGGTATGGGACGCCGGGCCTGGGCGAAGGCGACGGCGTGGGTGGAGTGCGTGTGGGTGACGCCTCCGATGGAGGGGAAGGCCAGGTAGAGGCTGCGGTGCGTCTCCGTGTCGGTCGAGGGCCGCAGGTGGCCTTCCACCACGCTCCCGTCGGACAGGGAGACGACGACCAGGTCCTCCTCGGTCAGGACGTCGTAGGCCACGCCCGAGGGCTTGATGACGAAGACACCGGCCTGCCGGTCCACGCCGCTCACGTTGCCCCAGGTGAGGGTGGCGAGGCCGGCACGGGGGATGCGGAGGTTCGCCTCCAGTACCTCTCGGCGCAGTTCCTTGGAAACGGCGGTGCTCACGGAGGGCTCCGTCCTGGTGAGAGGGGTGGCGGGGGTGCTCACAGGCTCTGGGCCAGACGGTGGTAGGCCTGGTTCCAGCGCAGCTCGCGCGTGAAGCGCCGGATGGTGGTGTCCTCGTCGATCACGACGAGTTCGGTCCGCAGCATCTCGGCGAGGTCGTCGAGCTCCTCACCGCCGAGAGCGGTGGTGAGGACGGTGTGGTGCGGCGCTCCGGCCGTGAGCCACGCCTCGGTCGAGGTCCGCAGGTCGGGGCGGGGGCGCCAGACGGCACGGGCGACGGGCAGC
>NZ_JAPSIW010000176.1 GCF_031178505.1 Streptomyces sp.
GGGGCTCCGACCGCGGCTCCGCCGGCAGGACCCGGGGCCCGCGAACCTCAAATGAAGCTCTGAACGTCCCCCTCTTGGGGTTCGGGCGTTTCCCGGGGGGCCATCACCTCAGGGACCGGGGTCCGACGGAGGGGGACGGGACATGGGGGAACTGGGGATCGGGATCGGCTGGCGGCCGGAGATCGCGGAGGCGGTCGAGGCGCTGCCCGGGCTGGACTGGGTGGAGGTCGTCGCGGAGAACATCTGCGCCGGTCACCTGCCGGACTCCCTGGTACGGCTGCGGGAGCGCGGGGTGACCGTCGTGCCGCACGGGGTCTCGCTCGGCCTCGGCGGCGCCGACCGGCCCGACCCGGCCCGCCTGGCCGCGCTCGGGGAGAAGGCGACGGCGCTGGGGGCGCCGCTGGTGACGGAGCACATCGCGTTCGTGCGGGCCGGGGGGCCGCTCACCGCGACTCCGCTGCTGGAGGCCGGCCATCTGCTGCCGGTGCCCCGCACCCGCGACGCCCTGGACGTGCTGTGCGAGAACGTCCGGATGGCGCAGGACGCCCTGCCGGTGCCGCTCGCCCTGGAGAACATCGCCGCCCTCTTCGCCTGGCCCGACCAGGAGATGACGGAGGGCCGGTTCCTCGCCGAGCTGGTGGAGCGCACGGGGGTGCGGCTCCTGATCGACGTGGCCAACCTGCACACCAACCATCTCAACCGGGGCGAGGACCCCGCGCGGGCCCTGGCCGAGCTTCCCGTGGAGGCCATCGCGTACGTCCACGTCGCGGGCGGCGTCGAACGGGACGGTGTCTGGCACGACACCCACGCCCACCCCGTACCCGAACCCGTTCTCGGTATTCTCGCGGACCTCTCCTCCCGGGTCAGCCCGCCCGGGGTCCTCCTGGAACGGGACGACCGTTTCCCGCCGGCGGAGGAGCTGGCCTCGGAGCTCGCGACGATCCGCGCCACGGTGTCGGCGGCGCGCCCGGCGGACCGGCGCGGGGCGTCCGTGTCCCGCGCGGCCGCCGCGGCGGAGGCTCCGCTGCTCATCGGCGCGGGCGCACGCGTCTCGGGCGGTGCGATGCCGGCCGCCGTGGCGCCGTCGCCGCCCGTCCTCGACGCTCCCCCCGTGAGGACCGACGAGGCGCGGCAGCGGGTCGGTGTGGCGCAGGCGGCGCTGCTGTCGGCGCTGGTGGCGGGGACGCCGGCGCCGGAGGGGTTCGACCAGCGGCGGCTCGGGGTGCAGGCACGGGCGCTCGCGGCCAAGCGGGCGGGGGTGGTCGCGAAGGTCGCGCCGGAGCTGCCGGAGATCCTGGGCGAGGCGTACCGGCCGGCGTTCCTGGCGTACGCGAGGTCCCGGCCGATGACCGGTGGCTACCGCCGGGACGCGCTGGCCTTCGTCGAGCACCTGCTGGTCGCGGGCCGCCCCGAGGATCCGGTGGTGCGGCGCCGTCTGACGCGCTGGTGGCAGGAGCGGGCCGGGAGCCGGGAGCCCGGCCGGGCCGCCCGGCTGTTCCGGGCCGCCCGTGAGGTCCTGGCGGGTGGTGGTCGCCGGTGAACGTCCTCGTCGTCCTCGTGTACGTGGCCGCGGTCGCCGCCGTCGCGCTGCTGGTGGTGCGGGCCGTCCGGCCGCAGGGCAGGCCCCGGGCGACGGGCGGGCCGGTCCACGACCGGTACGAGGCCGCGTTCCTGCACGGCGGCCCGGCCCGGGTCGTGGACACCGCGCTCGCCTCGCTCCACGCCGACGGGCGGCTGGCCGTCGGCGGGCCCGGGATGGTGACCGCGCTGCCGGCCGCCGCCCCGCGCGACCCGGTGGAGCAGGCCGTGCTGGAGGAGATCGCGGCGGCTCCGTACGGGGCCCTGCATCATCTGCGGCTCGCGGTGATGCGGCGCCCGTCCGTCCAGCGGATCGGGCACGGGCTGGCGGCCCGCGGCCTGGTCACGGAGCCTTCCGCGCGGAACACCACCCGGGTGCTCTGCCTCGTCCTCGGCTTCCTGGCGTTCCTGCTCTTCCCGGTGTCGATCGTGCTGTCCGTGATGGAGGCCGCCGCGAAGGAGGAGCCGGTGGCCCCGTTCGTCCTCAAGGTGCTGCCGGCGCTGATCGGCGTGATCGTCGCGGCCATCGCCTGCTGGGCGGCGTCGGCGGGTGCGGTGACGTCGGCGGGGTGGCGGGCACTGGGCGCGTACGGCGCGGCTCACGGCCATCTCCGGGACGCCGGGCATCTGGTGGCGCTGCACGGTCCGGGGGTGCTGCCGGATCCGGTGCTGCGGGGCCAGCTCGTCGCGGCGGCGCGGATGTACGGGCGAGGGCGGCCGGTTCCGTCCTCCTCCGGCGGGGGTACGTCGGCGGACGAGGGCGCCGTGTGGTGCGCGGGCGGCGGTTACGACGGCGGGGGCGGCTCGGGCGGGAGCTCGTGCGGCGGCGGCTCGGGCGGCGGGAGCTCGTGCGGGGGCGGCTCGGGCGGCGGGAGCTCGTGCGGGGGCGGGGGCGGCTCCAGCGGCTGAGGCCGCGCCCGGGGGTTCCGGCGACTCGGGCCGGGGGGAGAGACGCCGGTGCGGCGCGCGTGGGACGCGCGCCGCACCCGGTGCCGGACCCGGTGTCGCTGGAGCGGCGGGCAACGGTCACGCCTGCCGTCTGATCTTCCGGGTCGAGGGGTGGGGGTCCGGCCGGGGGCCGGGCCGCCACCAGGTTCGTACGGCCGTCAGGCCAGGCCCGCCACCAGGTCGCCGACGCTCTTGCGGCGGCCGGTGTAGAACGGGACCTCCTCGCGGACGTGCATGCGGGCCTCGGAGCCGCGCAGGTGACGCATGAGGTCGACGATGCGGTGCAGTTCGTCGGCCTCGAAGGCGAGGAGCCACTCGTAGTCGCCGAGCGAGAAGGAGGCGACGGTGTTGGCGCGGACGTCGGGGAAGCCGCGGGCCATCTTGCCGTGGTCGGCCAGCATGCGGCGGCGGTCCTCGTCCGGCAGCAGGTACCAGTCGTAGGAGCGGACGAAGGGGTAGACCGAGACGTAGTCGCGCGGGGTCTCGTCGGCGAGGAAGGCCGGGATGTGCGACTTGTTGAACTCGGCGGGGCGGTGCAGCGCCATGTTGGACCAGACCGGCTCCAGGGCGCGGCCGAGCTTGGTGCGGCGGAAGAGGTTGTACGCCTCCTGGAGCTCGTCGCTCGTCTCGGCGTGCCACCAGATCATGACGTCGGCGTCGGCGCGGAGACCGGAGAGGTCGTACGTGCCGCGGACGGTGATGTCCTTGGCGGCGAGCTGGTCGAACAGCTCCTGGACCTCGTCGGCGTATCCGGCGCGGTCGGCGGGCAGGACGTCGCGCAGCTTGAACACGGACCACAGGGTGTAGCGGATGACCTCGTTGAGGTCCTTCGCCTTCTTACCGGCGTTCGGGATCTTTTCGGGCGCACTCATACGCCTATTCTCGCCCGTCACGAGGAGTGCCCCGCACCGGGGTGGGGGGTTCGCCGCGTGGCGATGATCTCGTCGGCCGCGCGGTGGGCGGAGGCGATGCAGGCGGGGATGCCGACGCCGTCGTACGCGGCGCCCGCGAGCCGCAGTCCGGGGAGGGCGGCGACGGCCTCGCGGACGCGGGCGACGCGGGCGAGGTGGCCGACGGGGTACTGGGGCAGGCCGCCGGTCCAGCGGGTGACGGTGGTGGCGACGGGCCGGACGGTGAGTCCGGTGGCGGCGGCGAGGTCCTTGAGGGAGGCGGCGACGAGGTCGGTGTCGTCCCGGTGGAGCTGTTCCTCCTCGCCGTGGCGGCCGACGGAGGTGCGGAGCAGGAAGAGGTCGGGGGCTTGTTCGGAGACCCAGCGCCATTTCCGGCTGGAGAAGGTGGAGGCCTTGATGGTGTGCCCGTCGACGGGCGGCACGAGGAAGCCGGAGCCGGCGAGGGCGGGCATGTCGGCGCGGCGGAAGGCGAGGGTGACGAGGGCCATGGAGGCGTACTCGACGGCGGCGAGTTCGGCGGCGGCGGCCGGGGCGTGGTCGGCGAGGAGGCCGGCGGCGGGTCCGGCGGGGGTGGCGAGGAGGACGGCGTCGGCGTCGAGGACGCGGCCGGGGGTGACGACCTGCCAGCCGGTGGCGCCGGTGCGGCGCAGGGCGGTGACGGGCGTGCCGGTGCGGATCTCGCCGCCGGCGGCGCGGACGGCGGCGGCGACGGCGGCGGGCAGGGTGCCGATGCCGCCGTCGAGGCCGGCGAAGACGGAGCCGCCGAGGCCGGTGGCGGCGCCGGCCGCGTCGGCGGGGACGGCGGCGCCGGCCCGCTGGACGGCGCGGACGGCTTCGGTGAGGGTGGGGTGGCGGCGGGCGGCGTCGAAGAGGGCGGGGACGGCGGCCTTCATGGAGATGCGGTAGGCGTCGCCGGCGTAGACGCCGCCGAGGAGGGGTTCGACGAGCCGGTCGACGACCTCGTGGCCCATGCGGGCGGCGACGTACGCGCCGATGGCGGTGTCGTCGCCGATCTCGGTGGGGGGCAGGTCGCCGTCCTGTCCGATCCGGCGCACGCCTTCTTCGGACAGGAGGCCCTCGACGGCGCGGGCGTCGCCGGGGACGCCCATGACGTGCCCCTTCGGCATGGGCACGAGCCGGCCCCGGGACCAGACGGAGGCGGTGGTGGTGGCGGGGCCCTGGAGCCGTTCGCCGAGCCCGACGTCGCGGGCGAGGGCGACGGCCTCGGGGCGGCGGGCGAGCAGCGACTCGGCGCCGAGGTCCACGGGTGCGCCGGCGATCTCTCCGGCGAGCAGTTTCCCGCCGAGCCGGTCGTCGCCTTCGAGGAGGGTGACGCGCGCGCCCCCGGCGAGCAGCCGGTGCGCGGCGGCGAGCCCGGCGATGCCGCCGCCCGCGACGACGACGTGGGGTCCCGTGGTGTCCGCGTTCATGCCCCCACTCTCTCAAACCGCCTCGGCGCCCCGCCGCAGGACGCCCGCGACGGGGAGCCCCGGCGAGTGAGTGGCTCGGGCGCCCGGAGGCGAACCGAGCCCCGGGACAATGGCCCCATGACGGAACGACTGGTGGTCATCGGTGGGGACGCGGCGGGGATGTCGGCCGCTTCGCAGGCGCGCAGGCTCAAGGGCGCGGGCGAGTTGGAGATCGTGGCGTTCGAGCGGGGGCGCTTCTCCTCGTATTCGGCGTGCGGGATCCCGTACTGGGTGAGTGGGGACGTGCCGGAGCGGGAGGAGTTGATCGCGCGGGCCCCTGAGGAGCATCGGGCGCGGGACATCGATCTGCGGATGCGGACGGAGGTGACGGAGCTCGATGTGCCGGGGCAGCGGGTGCGGTGGCGGGACGTGGAGTCGGGTGCGGAGGGCTGGACGGGGTTCGACCGGCTGGTGATCGCGACGGGGGCGCGGCCGTTGCGTCCGCCGGTGCCGGGGGTGGACGCGCGGGGGGTGTTCGGGGTCCAGACGCTGGAGGACGGTCAGGCGTTGCTGGACGGGCTGTCGGCGGCGCGGGGGCGCCGGGCGGTCGTGGTGGGGGCCGGGTACATCGGGGTGGAGATGGCGGAGGCGCTGCTGAAGCGGGGCTTCGAGGTGACGGTGGTGAACCGGAGCGAGCAGCCGATGTCGACGCTGGATCCGGAGATGGGGCGGCTGGTGCACCGGGCGATGGACGGGCTGGGGATCCGGACGGTGGGGTCGGCCGAGGTGACGGGCTTCCTGGTGGACGGGGACGGCCGGGTGCGGGCGGTGGCGACGGACGCGGCGGAGTATCCGGCGGATGTGGTGGTGCTGGGGGTGGGGGTGGTGCCGGAGACCTCGCTGGCACAGGCCGCGGGGCTGCCGCTGGGGTCGTACGGGGGGGTGCTGACGGATCTGGCGATGCGGGTGCGGGGCCAGGAGAACGTCTGGGCGGGTGGTGACTGTGTGGAGGTGCTGGACCTGGTGTCGGGCCGGGAGCGGTACGTGCCGCTGGGGACGCACGCGAACAAGCAGGGCCAGGTGATCGGCTCGAACGTGGGCGGGGACTACGCGACGTTCCCGGGGGTGGTGGGGACGGCGGTGTCGAAGGTGTGCGATCTGGAGATCGCGCGGACGGGGCTGCGGGAGAGGGACGCCCGGGAGGTGGGGCTGCGGTTCGTGTCGGTGACGGTGGAGTCGACGAGCCGGGCGGGGTACTACCCGGGGGCGGCGCCGATGACGGTGAAGATGCTGGCGGAGCGGCGCACGGGCCGGCTGTTGGGGGTGCAGATCGTGGGCCGGGAGGGTGCGGCGAAGCGGGTGGACGTGGCGGCGGTGGCGCTGTCGGCGCGGATGTCGGTGGAGGAGGTGGCGGCGCTGGACCTGGGGTACGCGCCGCCGTTCTCGCCGGTGTGGGATCCGGTGCTGGTGGCGGCCCGGAAGGCGGTGGCGGCGGTGCGGGCGGCCGGCTGACGAGCCCCGGGGTCCGGCCCTCTCCTTCGGGCGGGGCCCGTGACGACGGCGGCGGGGCCGGTCCCGTACCTTCCGTACGGTCCCGTACCTTCCGTACGGTCCCGGCCCCGCCGTCGTGCGCGGCGCGGGCGGCGTCAGACGGCCGTCCGGGTGTGCACGTACTCGACGAGCCGGGTCAGCGCGTCGGGGTCGGTGGTGGGCAGCACGCCGTGGCCGAGGTTGAAGACGTGTCCTTCGAGGCCCCGGGCGGCGGCGAGGACCTCGTCGGTCTTGGCCTCGACGGCCTCGCGGGAGGAGAAGAGGACGGCGGGGTCGAGGTTGCCCTGGAGTGCCTTGCCGGGGCCGACGCGGCGGGCGGCCTCGTCGAGGGGGACGCGCCAGTCGACGCCGACGACGTCGGCGCCGGCCTCGCCCATGAGGCCGAGCAGTTCACCGGTGCCGACGCCGAAGTGGATGCGGGGGACGCCGTGGCCGGCGACGGCGTCGAAGACCTTGGTGGAGGCGGGCATCACGGAGCGGCGGTAGTCGGCCGGGGCGAGCGCGCCGACCCAGGAGTCGAACAGCTGGACGGCGGAGACGCCGGCCTCGATCTGGACGGTGAGGAAGGCGGCGGTGATGTCGGCGAGGCGGTCGAGGAGGTCGGCCCAGAGCTGCGGGTCGCCGTACATGAGCGCCTTGGTGTGCTCGTGGTTGCGGGACGGGCCGCCCTCGACGAGGTAGCTCGCGAGGGTGAAGGGCGCGCCGGCGAAGCCGATGAGCGGGGTCCCGCCCAGTTCGGCGGTGAGCATGCCGATGGCCTCGGTGACGTAGTGGACGTCCTCGGGGGTGAGGTCGCGCAGGCGGTCGAGGTCGGCTCGGGTACGGATGGGCTCGGCGACGACGGGGCCGACGCCGGGCTTGATGTCGAGGTCGATGCCGATGGCCTTGAGGGGGACGACGATGTCGCTGAAGAAGATGGCGGCGTCGACCTTGTGGCGGCGTACGGGCTGGAGGGTGATCTCGGTGACCAGCTCGGGCCGCATGCACGACTCGAGCATGGGGATGCCCTCGCGGACCTTGAGGTACTCGGGGAGGGAGCGCCCGGCCTGTCGCATGAACCAGACGGGGGTGTGGGGTACGGGCTCGCGCCGGCACGCCTTGAGGAACGCGGAGTCGTACGTCCGCGACTGCTGCTTCGTCTGCTGGCCCGTCGGGCTGTCCATGGCACTCACGCCCAAATCTTCGCATGTGGCGGTAAGCCGCTCGTGCGGGGCGGGTGTCCCTCCCTGCGCGGCGGCCCCGTTCCGCCTACTCTTCCCCGCATGGCTGCGGCTCAGGGACATTTTTCCGATCATTCCGAGGGCAATCGAGGGGCGGGCGACACGGCGGGGGGTACGGAGGAGGACGCGGCGCCGCCGGCGTTCCGGCGGGCGGTCGAGGGCTTGCGCGCGGCGCGGCTGCGGCCGGAGATGGAGGTCGATCCGACGCGGCCGCCGCAGCGTCTCGCCCCGTACGCCTACGCGGTGGAGGCGGCGGTGGTGGACGGCGAGGAGGACCTGGCGGACGGGCGGCTCGTCCTGTTGCACGATCCGGACGGCCACGAGGCCTGGAAGGGAACGTTCCGGCTGGTGACGCTGGTGCGGGCGGAGCTGGAGCCGGAGATGGCGGCCGATCCGCTGCTGCCGGAGGTGTGCTGGTCGTGGCTGACGGGCGCGCTGGAGGCGCGGGGGCTGGCGTACGGCGAGGCGAGCGGGACCGTGACGATGGCGGGCTCGCACTATTTCGGGGGCCTGGCGGACCGCAGGCCGGCGACGCAGATCGAGATCAGGGCGTCGTGGACGCCGCGCGAGGGGCTGGGCGGGGCGCCGGACACGGGGGCGCATCTGGCGGCGTGGTGCGATCTGCTGTGCCAGATCGCGGGGCTGCCGCCGGTGGCTCCGGAGCCGGGTTCGACGACGGCGGGGGCGGGGGTCGTGTCGCTGCCCCAGCGGCGGGGGCCGCAGGGCGCTTGACGGGGGTCCCCCGTGGGGGTGAGCGGCGGGGGTGTTCCGGCCGGCGCTCGCTCACTCGTCCGAATTGCCCGAATTGTTACTCACTAAATCGTGATCTTTCCCTAAAGGCGGGCGGCCCTGCTGCCGAAGGATTCAGTGACCCCTTCACAGCACGGGTTCGCCCCCGGCTTCTTCCCCGAGCCGGCTCCGTCCCGCACCTTCCCCCCAGGAGGCCTGGTGTCCGTTCTCCTCGAGCAGCCCGCAAGCCTGGTCGCCTACCGCCCGAACAAGCCGACGGCCATGGTCGTCGTGGCCGACCCGCGCGTCCGCTCCACCGTGACCCGCCACCTGTGGGCCCTCGGAGTTCGCGACGTGATCGAGGCTTCGTCCATCGCGGAGGCCCGTCCCCGCGTCGGCAACCCGCGCGACATCTGCGTGGCCGACGTCCACCTGCCCGACGGCAGCGGTCTGACCCTGCTGTCCGAGACCCGCGCCGCGGGCTGGCCCAACGGCCTGGCCCTCTCGGCCGCCGACGACATCGGCGCGGTGCGCAACGCCCTCGCCGGCGGCGTCAAGGGCTATGTCGTCACCGGCACCCGTACGAACATCGGGCACCCGACACGCCCGGGTGCCGCGCCGATCGGCGCCGCCGCCGCCCGCCTCGGCCACCGCCGCCCCCCGGGTGCCCCGAGCCACCCGGGCGGCTACCGCGAGCTCTCCGGCCGTGAGGTCGAGGTGCTGCGGCTGGTGGCCGAGGGACAGTCCAACAAGGCGATCGGCGTCTCCATGGGCCTCTCGGCCCTCACCGTCAAGAGCCACCTCGCCCGCATCGCCCGCAAGCTGGGCACCGGTGACCGCGCCGGAATGGTCGCGGTGGCCCTGCGCACCGGAATCATCCACTGAGGCACCACCGGCGCGCCGCGGTCACCTGTCGACGGAACGTTCCGTCCGTTCCTCGGGGGGTGACCGCCGGTGGACGGATACCCTTGACGGGTGACCGACGCCCAAGAGACCGCAGCAGACACAGCACTGCGCACCACCGGGGGCGGCCCCCCGGACGACGATGTCCCTGCGAATGGGCTTCCGATCCCGTTGCTGGAGCCCCGTGAGGGGGTTCCGCCCGTCGTCGCGAGCGAGGACGCCCTCGCCGGGGTGATCGCCGCCTTCGCGGCCGGAAGCGGCCCCGTCGCCGTGGACGCCGAGCGCGCCTCCGGCTATCGCTACGGCCAGCGCGCCTATCTCGTCCAGCTCCGCCGCGAGGGGGCCGGGACCGCCCTGATCGACCCGGTCGGCTGCCCGGACCTCTCCGGCCTCGGCGAGGCGCTCGCCGGGACCGAGTGGATCCTGCACGCCGCCACCCAGGACCTGCCGTGCCTGCGGGACATAGGCATGCTCCCCACCTCCCTCTTCGACACCGAGCTCGCCGGGCGGCTCGCGGGCTTCCCGCGGGTCGGCCTCGGCGCGATGGTCGAGTCCGTCCTCGGATACGCCCTGGAGAAGGGCCACTCCGCCGTGGACTGGTCCACCCGGCCGCTGCCCGAGCCGTGGCTGCGGTACGCCGCGCTGGACGTGGAGCTCCTGGTCGACCTGCGCGACGCCCTGGAGAAGGAGCTGGACCGGCAGGGCAAGCTGGAATGGGCCCGCCAGGAGTTCGACGCCATCGCCTCGGCCCCGCCCGCCCCACCGCGCAAGGACCCCTGGCGCCGCACCTCCGGCATGCACAAGGTCCGCCGGCGCCGCCAGATGGCGGTCGTACGGGAGCTGTGGACGGCCCGGGACCGGATCGCCCAGCGGCGCGACGTCTCCCCCGGCAAGGTGCTGAGCGACGCGGCGATCGTGGAGGCGGCCCTGGCCCTCCCCGCGAACGTGGCCGCGCTCTCCGCGCTGCCGGGATTCGGCCACCGGATGGGCCGGCGCCAGCTGGAGCAGTGGCAGGCCGCGGTGGACCGGGCCAGGGCGCTCCCCGAGAACGAGCTGCCCCAGCCGGGCCAGCAGGTCACCGGGCCGCCCCCGCCGCGTGCGTGGGCGGACAAGGACCCGGTGGCGGCCGCGCGGCTGTCGGCGGCGCGGACCGCGGTGTCGGCGCTGGCGGAGGAGCTGAACCTGCCGCAGGAGAACCTGATCACCCCCGACACCGTGCGGCGGGTCTGCTGGGAGCCCCCGGCGCCCGCCACGGAGGAGACGGTCGCTGCCGCCCTGGCCGCCCACGGCGCGCGCCCCTGGCAGGTCGGCCTGGTCACCCCGCTCCTGGTGACGGCCCTGGCCGCCACCGCCTGAGACGAACGGTCCGCGAAGGTCCCCGGCACGCCCGGGGACC
>NZ_JAPSIW010000867.1 GCF_031178505.1 Streptomyces sp.
CGATGGCACGACCGAGGCCGTGTCGGACGGCTACGTCCGCCTCTGTGCCCCAGCCAACATCACCGGCGTCCCGGCCCTCACCCTGCCGGTCGGTCACGACCACGCCGGGCTGCCGATCGGTATGCAGCTGATGGCGCGCCCCTTCCGCGACGCGACGGTGCTCCGTGTGGGCCGGGCCTACGAGGAGTCGGTGGCCGGCGCGGGGCGGCTTGCTCCCCTTGCTGTCTGAGGGAAGGCGGACGTTCCAGCCGGCACGCGGACGCGTCGCTGCAGGGGCGTCCGTCGGGCTCAGGCGCCCGGATACGCGGCCCCGCGGGTCGCCGAAGCCGGCCACCGCCTAGAAGCCACAAAATCGCATTAAGGTGGACCGCATGAGTCCCAGGCCCATGGCCCGCCCCGGCGGGCGCAGCGCGCGCGTACAGGAGTCCGTCCACGCGGCGGTACGTGAACTCGTGGGGGAGGTGGGCCGCGACGCGCTCACGGTCCCGATGGTGGCCACTCGGGCGGGCGTGACC
This sequence comes from Streptomyces sp., assembly GCF_031178505.1. Lineage (GTDB taxonomy): Bacteria > Actinomycetota > Actinomycetes > Streptomycetales > Streptomycetaceae > Streptomyces > Streptomyces gulbargensis. Next base: position 516 of record NZ_JAPSIW010000867.1, read on the forward strand.
CCCTCCACGATCTACCGTCGGTGGGGCGACCTGCAGGAACTCCTGTCCGACGTGGCCGTCGAACGCCTGCGCCCGGAAACGGATCCGGCCGATCTCGGAAGCCTGCGGGCCGATCTCGACGCTTGGGCGGAACAGTTCCTCGACGAGATGGCCTCGCCGCCGGGGCGCGCCTACATCCGGGACGTCCTGCTCGGCGACCCCGACGGAACCAATGCCGGTCAGTGTTCGGCGTATGCCGCAGAGCAGATCGACGCCGTGTTGGCCCGTGCGGCGCAGCGGGGGGAGCCGGTGCCCGAGACGGAACTGCTGATCGACCGTGTCGTGGCGCCGATCATGTACCGCATCCTCTTTCGTCCTGGCCCCCTGGACGCCGCATACGCGCGCGAGCTCGTGACGAACGCCGTGTACGCCCAGCAGATGGAGGCCGGCGCTCGCCCCACCCAGGCCGCCGCCTCTCGGCGCTCGAAGAAGAAACCCGGCAACTGACCACTTCGCTCGTCGGGCGGTCCGGCCACTGGGCCGTGGAGGCCAAGCGGCTGGCTGTACTGGCAGGGGTCATGAATTCCCCAGCAGTGACCGCCCAGGACGTGCCCCTTGGGCGTGACGCCCGTTCGATGCTCCGTGCGCACGAGGGGCCCTTTGGTGGAGCAGGGAAACGACCTCTGACCTGGTGCTATGCGGCGGTTCAAGCGGACGGATCGTCCTCGCGTCTCGCTGACCTGCGGGTCCGCGAGCGGAGGTGCCCGCATCGGCGACGTCTTCGGAGGGGGCCCTTCGGAGACTCGTGACGCTTGGACGACGCTCGAAGCGGAAGTCTCCGCTGCACCGCCGCAGGCGGTACGAGTGACCATTCCGGCCTCAGCGGCTCGACCGCGCTACCTTGATACCGTTCAGGTATCATCGCCGTATGGCGATGACACTCCGACTCCCCGACGACCTTGACGCGAAGCTCACCGAGCGGGCTCGTCGGGAGGGCCGCAGCAAGCAGGAACTTGCCATCGAGGCCATCCGCGACGCCCAGGACAGGGCCGAGCTGAAGGTCGATGACGTCCTGGCCGAGCTGATGGACAGCGATGCGGAGATCTTGGACTACCTGAAGTGACGAACGTGCGCTACATCCAGATCGACGAGATCCTGGCCATCGCCCGCACGGTCAACGGTACCGAGCACAGCGTGCGTGACATGGGCCTTCTGGTGTCCGCGATCGAGCGCCCCCGGACGAACGTGTTCGGGGCCGAGTTGTATCCCACGCTGCACGAGAAGGCGGCGGCGCTGCTGCACTCCGTCGCCCGCAATCACGCGCTGGTCGACGGCGACAAGCGCACCGCCTGGCTCGCCATGCGTGTCTTCCTGCGGTTCAACGGCGTCAGCGCAGGTACCGTCCCGCCGCCCGTCTCCGTTGCCGGCCCATTCGTCGAGGACGTCGCGCAGGACAACGTCGACGTACCGGTCATCGCCAAGCGGCTCTCGACCTGGTTCCCCATTTCCTGACCTTCGATGTCGTGCGGTGGAAGAACGAAATCAGGTTCCGGCAGGACGAGAAAGTCGCTGACATCGAGCGGCCCGCTCTGACCGGCGGGGAACTCTCAGTCATGGTCGAAGGGAAGCCGGAAGGGTCTGGTCGACATCGTCCGCGTGGACGGATTCGCCAGGGAACCGCCGATGCCTTCCACGGCGTAGCCGAGTGGCATGCTCTCGGGCAGGCAGCGCGTTTCCGGGATGCCGTCGGTGAGCTTTCCACGCTACCGAGTGCGGGAACCGCCGCGGCTGCGGCTGCACCACGGACGAGGACTGGTCACGTCCGCTGGAGTGGTGTATCGACGGCCACTCGGTGATCTCGGTCTGAGGCTATGCGGTGAGTTCGGTGGGCAGGGTGGTGTCGTCGGTTTCTGACTCGATCGGGTGGAGGCGGGCTTTGGCGAGGAGTTCGCGGCCCATGTAGCGGCGAGCCTCGGTCCATTCGTCGTTCTGCTCGGCCAAAACGGCCCCGACGAGCCGGATGACGGCGGTGCGGTCGGGGAAGATGCCGACCACGTCGGTGCGGCGCCGGATCTCCTTGTTCAGCCGTTCCTGCGGGTTGTTCGACCAGATCTGCCGCCAGATCTCCCGCGGGAAGGCGGTGAAGGCCAGCAGGTCGTGCTGGGCGGCGTCCAAGTGGCC
>NZ_JAPSIW010000868.1 GCF_031178505.1 Streptomyces sp.
CGGCGACCCCGCCACGGTCATCCTCGACGAACCGGTCAACGGCCTCGACCCCGAGGGCGTCCTGTGGGTCCGCACCCTCCTCAAGTCCCTGGCCGCCGAGGGCCGTACGGTCCTCGTCTCCTCGCACCTCATGAGCGAGATGGCGCTGACCGCCGACCACCTCGTCATCATCGGCCGCGGCAGGCTCCTCGCCGACACCACCGTCGAACGCTTCGTACGCGACTCCGGCACCGGCTCCGTGAAGGTCGTCACCCCCGAGGCCGGCCTCCTCACCGAACTGCTCGCCGCCCCCGGTGTCCACATCACCGGCAGCGTCCCCGGCGCCCTCGAAGTACGCGGCACCGACGCCGAACACATCGGCCGCACCGCCGCCGCCCACAAGATCCCCCTCTTCGAACTCACCCCGCACGCGGCGTCGTTGGAGCAGGCCTTCATGGACCTCACCCGCGACTCCGTCGAATACGCCGCCTCTACGACCGCCCCCGCCGCCTCTCAGCAGGAAGGAGCCGCCGCATGAGCACCCCGGCCACCACCACGTACCGCCTGAGCACCAAGGGCATCCTGCGCTCCGAGTGGCACAAACTCCGCACGCTCCGCTCCACCTGGATCACCCTGTTCACCGCCACCGCCCTGGTCATCGCCGTCGGCGCCACGATGGGCTCCACCTACGACGGCGACGACTCCGAGGTCGACACGATCGTCTTCACCCTCCTCGGCACCCAGCTCTCCCAGATCTGCCTCGCCGTCCTCGGCATCCTCGTCACCGCCGGGGAGTACTCGACGGGCATGATCCGGGCCTCCGTCACCGCCGTGCCGCGCCGCCTGCCCGTCCTGTGGTCCAAGGCCGCGATCTTCACGGCGGTCGCCTTCGCGGTGTCCTGGACGACCAACGTCGTCACCTTCCTCACCGCCCAGATCTGGCTCTCCGGCACCGACAAGGAACTCTCCCTCACCGACGACGGCGTCCTCGGCGCCCTCACCGGCAGCGCGGCGTCGCTCACCCTGCTCAGCCTCATCGCCCTCGGCCTCGGCGCCCTGCTGCGCTCGGTACCCGGTGCCATCGGCGCGTTCGTCGGCTCCGTGCTGATCCTGCCGGAGGTCCTCGGCATGCTGCCGTTCAGCGCCGTGGAGAGCGCCATCAGGCACTTCCCCGTCCAGGCCGCGAGCTCACTCGGCTCGCTGACCCGCGTGGAGGACACCATCGCCCCCGGCACGGCCCTCGTCACCCTCACCCTCTGGACGGCGGCGATCATCGCCGCGGCATCGGTCCTGCTCAAGCGACGGGACGTATGACCGAGCGGCCCCACGCCGGGAGTTCGCTGTACGAGGATGAGGCCGTGACCGAGCCGCACCCCCTCACGCAGTTCCTCCAGCGCTGGACCCAGCGGGTACGCGCCTTCGACAGGCGCCGCCCGCTCGTCTGGGACCTGCTGCTCACCGGGTTCTTCGTCGGCGCGGCACTCGTCGACGCGAACGGCGGCTGGCGCAACACCGCGCCCAACACGCACGTCGCCGGCTGGCAGGTCTTCCTGATGAGCCTCGGCCTGTCGGTCCCCCTGTTCTGGCGCCGACGCCACCCCATGGCCGTCCTCGCGACGATGGTGGCGACGAATCTGCTGAGCAGCTGGACGGGCGCCATGCTCCAGGCCGCCCTCATCCAGATGATCGTCCTGTTCGACATCGCGATGCGGCTGCCCCTGCGGACCCTCGGCCGGGCGGGCCTCCTCATGACGGCGCCGCTCGTCGTCGGCGCCGTCCGCTTCCCGCGCGACTCCTGGGACCAGCAGATCCTCCCGAACGTATGGGCGTACGCGCTCGTGGCCCTCTTCGGCATCGCGGTGCGCTCCCGGCAGGACTACACCGCCGCCCTCGTCGAACGCGCGCGCAGGCTGGAGATCGAGCGCGACCAGCAGGCCCAGCTCGCCGCGGCCGCCGAGCGCACCCGCATCGCCCGCGAGATGCACGACATCATCGGCCACAACCTCTCCGTCATCACGGGCCTCGCGGACGGCGGTTCGTACGCCGCCGCCAAGTCCCCGGAGCGCGCCGCCCAGGCCCTCGAAGCCATCGGCACCACCAGCCGCCAGGCACTCTCCGAACTCCGCCGCCTCCTGGACGTCCTGCGCGACGACGCCCCCGCCACCGCCGAACGCTCCCCCCAGCCCGCCCTCACCGACCTGGACCAACTCATCGACGGCGTACGGGCGGCGGGCCTTCCGGTACGCAGCACCGTCAGCGGCCGCCCCGACTCCATCCCCGCCGGCCGCCAGCTCACCGTCTACCGCGTCGTCCAGGAAGCGCTCACCAACACCCTCAAGCACGGCGGCCCCACCGCCACCGCCACCGTCGCCGTCTCGTACACCGACCACGGCGTCACGGTCGAGGTCACGGACACCGGCACGGGCGGCAGCGGCGGCGCACCCGGCCCCGGAAACGGCGACGGAAACGACCGCGGAAACGGCCGTGGAAACGACCGTGGAAACGGCCGTGGCCTGACCGGCATGCGCGAGCGAACTTCCCTGTACGACGGCACACTTGAGGCAGGCCCGCTCCCCGGACCGCCGGGCGGCTGGCGGGTCCACCTCCATCTCCCGAAGGACAGCGAGACACCGTGACGACCGTGCTCATCGCCGATGACCAGCCCATGCAGCGTTTCGGTTTCCGCATGCTCCTGG